>NZ_JBJMQP010000169.1:0-48236 GCF_045802625.1 Hyalangium sp.
CTCACCCAGCCCTGGTGCCCCTCCAGCACGTGCAACGCCTTCCCGCTGCTGGCGTCCCACACCCTCACCGTCCCATCATCCCCGCCGGACGCCACCCGCGCTCCGTCCGGCGAATACGCCACCGTCCTCACCCAGCCCTGGTGCCCCTCCAGCACGTGCAACGCCTTCCCGCTGCTGGCGTCCCACACCCTCACCGTCCCATCATCCCCGCCGGACGCCACCCGCGCTCCGTCCGGCGAATACGCCACCGTACTCACCCCTCTCTTGTGCCCCTCCAGCACGTGCAACGCCTTCCCGCTGCTGGCGTCCCACACCCTCACCGTCCCATCAGCCCCGCCGGACACGAGACGCCTGCGATCTGGAGACCAGGCCATGGTGTTCACCGGCCCGCTTCGCGTGTGGAGGACGGCCTTGGGCACTGGGGCACTGGGTTCCCAGGCTCCTCGCTGCGTGGGCTCGGTGAACAGATCGATCAGCGCCTCGCGCTTCGCTGCCTCCCAGTGCACACCGGCGACGGCCGCATCCACCAGGGAGGCTCCGAAAAGATCCGCCTCCACCAGCCTCGCTCCTCCCAGCAACGCGCCATCCAGGGTGGCGTGGGCAAGGTTGGCCCGGTCCAGCCGCGCTCCCCGCAGATCCGCCATGAGCAGCCGCGCCTCCGAGAGATCCGCCCCTGTCAGGTCCGCTCCCGGGAGTGCCACCCAGGGCAATTCCAGCCCCGAGAGCTTCGCCCCCGCCAGGTCAGCCTTCTCCGGAAGCTCCGCCTCCAATGCCAGTCCCAGCGCCTCCCCACCGCCCACGCGCTCCCGCGCCGCCAGGTAGAGCGCCAGCAGCGCGTTCTCCCGCACGCCCTCGCGGTGCTTGCCGCCGAGAGGCTGCCGGAGGAGCAGCCAGCGCAGTTGCTCGCGCCGCTCCTCCCAGTCCGGCAGCCCCGCCAGGAACGACACCACCTCCGGCGTGAGCCGCGGCAGTTCCAGCGCATCCTCCCGCGCGTCCCTCAACCGCATGGCGATGTCCACCGCCAGGAAGTACTCGAGGAAGGACTTGTGGGCGAACAGGAAGCCGCCCCTCTCTTCATCGTGCGCGAGGAAGACCGCGGTGCGCACCTCCTGCGCCGCCTCGTCCGCGTTCAGCCCCGTGTACCCGTCGCCGAGCACCTCGAGCACGAACGCCGTCACCGTCCGGTGCGCGGCCGTGTCCTCTCCCCGGCTGAACAAGGCGCGCGCCAGGCCGCGGGCAAACGCGAGCCGCTGCTCGCGGAGCACCCGGCGCTCACCTGCCTTGCGGCTGTCCAGCCAGTCCTCCACCGCCAGGGCATAGAGCCGGGCCGGGGTCATCTCCCCGCTGGTGAGCCGCTCCTGGCTCTTCAGGATCAGCTCCAGCAGGAAGGGACGCTTGGACAGGCTCGTCAGATCGTGGGTGCGCCGGATCTTCTCCAGCACGAGTGCCTTCTCCTCCGCTGAGGCCGTGCGCCGCCGCACGAAGTCGGCCACCTCGGAGGAGTTGAGCTCCTCCAGCTCGAGAATGGCCAGCCCGGCTCCCTCGCGGCGCTGGCCGATGAAGCGTGCCAGGTCCGGAAAGAGCGTCTTGCGCGAGGTCAGCACCGCCCGCGCCTCCGGGCCCGGGAAGTTCGCCAGGAGCATGTCCACGGAGCCTTCCACCTCGTCAGGCTCCAGGCGGGCCTCGTCCAGCCCGTCGAACAGGGGAACCACCAAGCCCAGCTCCACGGCCAGCCGCAGCGCGTCTGTGTCCAGCTCCGGCAAGTGCCGGGAGACGAGCTCGTGTAACTCCGCTCCGGAGCCTCCCAGAGGCAAGTGCACGGGGGCGGGGGCCCCGGCAGTGCCCTCCAGGAAGGCCCGGGCCATGAAGGCGGCGAGGCGCCGCAGGTGGGTGGACTTGCCCGTCCCAAAGTCCCCGAGCACCAGCACCTTCCCAGGAGAGGCCAACGCCTGATCGAGCGCCTCGGACACGGGGAGCACCTGTCCCGTGGGGTGGACCCGCGCCCGAGCCGCGACGAAGCCTCGCTCGGCTTCCGCACTCCAATTCGCGAAGCACCGCTGGGCGTGGGAGCGCAGCAGTGCGTCCAGCCGCTTTGCCAGCACCTCGCGCAGCCCCAGGGGCTCCAGGCCCGGCGCATGCGATGTCTCCGGAGTCCGCCGATCCGCGAGGTACACGGCGCCGCCATGGGCGCGCAGCTTCGTGGCGAGTCCGGAGAGCCATCCCGCCGAAGAGCCCAACCCTCTGGCGGGCAAGTAGAGCCCGAAGCCCCCCTGCTCCGGCAGCGCGAGGGCGGCAGCCACGCCTGAGTCCTCGGGCTTGTTCCCCTGCGCGAGCGGGCGCAGCCAGAGTCTCCAGAATGTGGGCACATCCAGTGAGCGGAGGACGCGCAAGAGGAAATTCAGCTCCCGGGAGTCCTCCAGCTCGTGCGCGCGCGAGCCATCCCCTGCTGCGTCGGGGGTATCCCTTGGGTGGCCTGATTGCTTCCGGTCCCGCCGCGAGTCTCCGAACGGGGACGTGGACACCTCATAGCCCTCCTCCCGGATGAGCCTCATCACCTCGTCAAACTCAAGCGCTGCGCTGGCGGTAGAAGTGCTCGGCGCCGCAGCCGCCGCAGGGCGCTCGAGCTCGCGCAAGAACTCCACCACGGCGGTGTGCTTGCCGTCCGGGTTCTCGTAGGCAATGAGGCGGATGCCCGCCGCTTCCATCTTCTTGCGGCGGTGCGGCTTGACGGTGTCCGCGGAGACGAGCGCAAAGTGGCGCGGAGGTTGAGCTCCCGCGAAGGCCCTCACCCGAGCCAGGTGCAGATCAAAGTCGTCATCGGCCAGGCCGTAGCCCACAAAGAGCAGGTGGTGGGCGTGGAAGAAGGCCGTGAAGGCGTCTCGCAGCGCCGGGTCCGCGAATGAGGCCCGGTCATATTCCTCGCGAGTGAAGACCCAGCTCGAGCGGTCAATCAAGGTCCCGTGCAGCTTGAGGATGAAGTGATCGCGCTGGACGATGTCTCCCGTGGCCCGAGGGAGCATGGGCCAGCGCCCGCCAAAGGCTCTCTCGAAGAGATGGTCGATGTTGGTGGTGAGCACGGCGCGCAGACGAGGGGCGAGCGCTGCAATGGCTCGAACCACCTCCGGCTCCTTGAAGAGCCGGTCATCCAGGTGGCGCTCGATGACGGTGCAGAAGTCCGGTGCGCCGAGGCAGTCCTTGAGGGCCGAGAGCGCGTCAATGAACTGGCGTGCGGCCGTCAGCTCGGCGATCTCCTGAAGCACAGCGTCCGCCACGCCTCGGGCCCGGGCCCGCTCGGACAGCAGCTCCACGAGCCGCTTCCACCCCGGGAGGCCAGCGGCGGCCGAGACCCCGGCCCCAGCGAAGATGACCAGCTTGCCGGATTCATACGCCTCCCGAAGCTCGGCGAGGGCAGGATCCGAAGTGACAGTGGAGCGCGAGGCAGAGTCCGTCATGGCGAGCAGGCCGCTCCGCGAAGCAGCGGCGGCCGCACACGATAGCCCAAGCCCTCGGCCAGCCCTCTCACTGCATTGAGCGAGGAGCACTCCGCCAGCGAGCCCAAGTCGTTCTGGCCAGCGAGGCGTGCCTCACGGCCGACGACGAGGGTCCGAACGACCGGACTCCCGTAGGGGGGTACGGCCGCAACTACTACGATGGTCCGAACGTTCGGACTGCCGTAAGGGAGCGGCAGCGAGCCCAGTTCCTACGCCAGTCTCGCTCCGTGGACGGGTGTAAAGCACCTCACCTTCAAAATTCCCTCGGAAAATCAGGGACTTGGCGGTCCACAAATATGCCTTGTCTCCGATCGTGGACTGTTCAGTCTCGTTTCGTGGACGGTACCCCCACGCAAGTGCCTGATTTTCCTGCCGCGAGACGTTGGCCTGTCTCCTGCTTTACGCCCGCCCAGCCGGTTCCCCCAAACCGGCCGGTCCGCAGCACGTTTCCGTGCGGCCCTTCAGGGGGGAAAACGTAGCCATATGTCGAAGCCGAATGCAGTACCGAATCCGTACGAGGGGCTGAGCGCAGAGCAGGCGCTGGAGACCATGCGCCAGTTGTCCAAGGACGAGACGCGCAACCACGTCCTCATGGGCCTGCTCTACAACTACCTGGTGGACAGCAAGCTGCTGGAGGGCTCGGACTACAAGAGCCCGCTGGACTTCATCTGCGACAACATCCAGGAGATCTCTCGCACGGCCTTGCTGGACTACGGCCTGGTGGCGCGCTCCTTCAAGCAGGAGGTCTGCACCCAGTACGGCCTCTCCCGCCTGCGCTTGCTGTTCAGCTACAAGGACGCCGCGAAGATCGAGGTGAACCTGGAGGAGCCGGGCGGCACCTTCATCCTGGTGCCGGACAAGCAGGGCGAGGTGCAGCCCAAGCTCTTCGCCGACTGCAGCGTGGCGGACATGCGCCAGGCCTTGCAGCACCTGCGCGAGGCCACCCCCGCCACGCCCTTCCCGCCCGAGGATCGGGCGCTGGTGGATGCGTACCGCGCGGCCGTCACCCAGCGCTTCCCTCGGGGCTCGCCGGTGCGGGTGCAGCTGCGCAAGTACAAGGGCGAGTCCATGATGGAGTTCCGCCTCATTCCCGTGGCTCAGGCGAACCTGCTGCTCGAGGCGATGATGGACATGGTGGGCAAGGTGCCGCCGGTGCCGGCGCCCCAGGTCCTGCCGAAGGCTGTACAGCGCTCGTAGTCCTCGCCGGTAGATGAACAGCGGCCCCGCGTTCCGGAAGACCAGGAGCGCGGGGCCGCGCCAGTTGGATGATAACGTCATCCCCCTGTATCCATGCGCCACTCCAGCCACATATTGCTCAGCATGAGGGGAGCGCTGCGCTCCCTGTTGCTGCTTGCCCTGAGCTGCGCGCCCCAGCCCATCCCCGGCGTCGTGAGGCCCGCGCCGGGTGCCCCACCCCTGCAGAGCCTTCCAGGCCCGATGGCCGGCTTCGGCCCTTTCGACTCCTTCTCGGACGCGCTGATCGCCGCATGCCCACTGATTCTCTCCAAGCCCCACGCCACGGTCAGCCACATCCAGGATCGTGACATGGCCCTGCGCGTCGCCAGCGAGTACTGCGCCTGAGCGTACTACACGCCGGATGACAAGTATGAGCTGAGCATGCTCACGGATCAGTCGGACCCGGGCGACATCGTGAAGGGGAGGAGAACCTGCAGGCTCCCCGGCTCCGTGAGCGATCCGCGCTACCCACCTGGAAGCCTCAAATACATCTTCGCCCTCCACAATCATCCGTTCGGCAGTCCGCTGAGCCTTCAGGATATGCGCCAGATCATCGCGCTCGCCAACGAGCATGAGTGGGTCGTGGACACCCGGGAGGGAAAGATTCCCATCGCCATCATCGCCTTCTACTCGAAGTCCGCCGACCCTTCGCACCCGACGTGCGACGGCTTCTATCAATACACCCCGGAGACGCGGGAGTTGTCGCAATGGATTCAGACCGAGGGGACATGGCGTCCTCGAAAGATCGGCACCGTCACCTGGATCGACGAGACACACTACCGCCTGGATGCGGAGTGAACTCTCCTCACGGAGCATGCGCCCATGCGGATCAATCCCCTGTGTCTCTTGATCGCGTCCAGTCTCTTGAGTTGTGTGCGGAGCCCCTCTCCGGCCCCCGTGCCCGTAGGGAACGACACGTCCATCCGCTTCTCACGCCTCCTCGAGGGCCCTTCCATCACGGTGGGCCAGGGCGACGCACTGGAACTGGATGGAGTCCTGCTGCGAGCCCTCATGATCGCCGCGAATGACTACCTGCCGCCAGAAGGCAAGAACCGGCCTTGCGAGTACAGGCAAGAAGCGCAGCGTTACCGCCTTCTTCGCGAAGGCGACATCATTCTTGTCTACATCTACGAAGACAACGCGTACTGCGGCTACCCTTATCCCGCGATGGATTCCGAGGCGAAATACGCCATCAGCACCGATGGCCGCATTCTCCGGCGCATCCTTGGCGGTGAACCCGAGGACTCCGCCGAGCCGCTGGGCCTCGACGCTGGCGTCTGGGGGCCTCCCGCCAGGCCCGGCATCTCCCCTGAGTTTGATGCCCGCTGGAACCGGCCTGATGCCGGCCTTGGAGATACCGATGGGGGCACTCCGGGAGGACCGTAAGTTCAGAGGTTCCCAGGGAAGCCGCTCACCGCTTCGCGTGCTTGATCGTCTCCTGGATCAGATCCACATAGCGGCGGTTCTTCGGGTTCAGCTTGAAGGCCCGGCGGTACGCGTCCTCGGCCTGGGCCCACTGGCTCTCCCCACGGCTCACCTCGCCGTAGAAGAACCAGCCCTCTTCCAGCGCCGGCTCCTGGCGCAGCACCTCGCTCAGCTCCTGCAGCGCCAGCTTGCCGTGCGCCTCCGGCTTCAGGAGGTAGCGCGCCCACGCCCGGTAGGCCAGGTGCAGCGGCCGCGGCTCGATGTCGCACGCGTACTCGAAATACTCGAAGGCTCCCGCGAAGTTGCGCCCCTCCAGCCGCTGCTTGCCCTGCTCGAACTGGGTGCGCCCGTCCAGCAGCTCCGTTTTGATCCGGAACTGCTCCTGCGTCGAGGGCCGCCCCGTCGCCCCGCGCTCCTTCTCCCGCGCCGCCGCCCTCCGCTTGCGCCACAGCGCCGCCAGGTCCGGCTCCAGCAGCACTCCGAACGCCCGCGCGTACGCCGCCAGCAGCACCTCCGCCTTCTCCTTCAGGTCCGGCGTGTTGAAGCGCAGCGGGCTGAACTTGTCCGCCAACCCCAGGAAGGCCTTGCGCAGCGCCAGGGCCTGCGCGTCCTCCGGCACCGCCAGCAGCGCGAATGGATCCTGGCTCCGGTGCGACATGAAGGCGCTCATCAGCGCGTTGCGCGCGGCCTCGTCCTCGTCCGAGAACGGCGTCCCCGTGGGCCCCGCCGGAGCCGCGGGCTCGGGCTCCATCACTGCCACGGCCGGCTGCGCCGGAGCCGCCGCCACCCGCTCGTTCACCGCGTCCGCGAAGTCCGCCACGCCCACGATGCACAGCGCATACAGCCGGCGCAGCGCCGACTCCGTGTCATAGCCTGTGCGCTGCAGCAGCTCCGAGAAGGTGGGCCGGGTCCGCAGCGCCTGGAACAGCCGCGCGTCCTTCGCCGACAGCTTCGGCCCCTCCACCCCCGGCACCTGCGCGAAGCGCCGGTCATCCGTGAAGGTGAAGTGCGTGGCCACCGCGTCGAACGGCATCATGTTCGCCACGCCCGTGAGGATGAGCTGCGCCGTGTTCGTCCGCACGCTCGTGCTCGGCGCCTCCACGTCCGCGATCAGCTTGTAGCGCGCCTCCGTCCACCGGAAGCAGTCCAGCAGGCTCAACCCCAGGTTCGCCTGCAGCTGCTTGTACAAGTCGAACGGGCTGATCAACCCCTTCTGCACCAGCAGCGCGCCGATCTCCTGCCCCGTCTGGATGCTCTCCGAGAGCGTCTTCTGGTAGTCCGCCTCGCTCAGCTTCCCCTTCTCCACCAGGAACTTGCCCAGCGTCTCGTGCAGCAGGTTCGAGACGCACCCCACCGGCGCGCCCTCCTCGAAGGTGATGCGCTTCTCCCGCTGGCGCGCCTTCAGCTCCAGCGTGCACGTGCGCTCCTCCATGGCCAGCGCGTGCAGCAGCAGGGGCAGCGGCGTCTCCGCGAGCGTCCCCTCTCGCTGGCGGAGCACATGGGCTGGGGCGGGGAACATCAGTGACCTCGGAAAGGTGTCGAATTGAACCCCGGATTGGCTGGAAAAGACAGGGGGAGTTCCTCCTACTCTCCGTCCTCGTCCGTTCCCGCGGCATAGGGGTTGGCGGAGGGAGCCATGGGCGGCCGGATACGGCTCAGCGCCTGGTAGCCCAGCGCCAGCACCGCCACGGCAATGGCCGCGTACAGGAGGGGACGGCTCGGGCGAGCACGCCAGGCCCACATCCGCTCCCGGCGGCGCTGGAAGCCCGGCGCGGCCACGTACTCCTTCCAGGCGTCATCGCGCATCAGCGCCGCGTCCGCGTCCCGTCCCACCTTGTTCAGCGCCTTCGCCAGCAGCACCCGGCCCTCGACGGTGCCGTGCCGGCTCTCCACGAAGCGCTCCAGCGGCTCGAGCGCGCCCTTCGCGTCCCCGCGCGCCAGCCGCAGCCGCCCGCGCTCCAGCTCGATGGCGCCCATGCGGTAGTCGGGGCTCAGCTTCTCCGCCTCGTTCAGCAGCAGCTCGCCCTTGGCCGACTCTCCGGCGCCGAGGTACGCCACCCCGAGCAGGAAGAGCGTGTCCGTGTCCTCGTCCCCCGCCTCCAGGTTGGGCTTGAGCAGCTCCACGGCCGCCGCGTACCGGCCCAGCCCCACGCGCAGCTCCGCCAGCTCGAAGCGCGCCCGGCGATCATGCGTGTTGGCCAGCAGCATCCGCTCGAGCTGCCCCGCGCGCCGCCAGCGGTTCAGGAAGCGCAGCGGCCTGGGCAGGACCTGGAGCGTGTACCGGTCCATCGCCCACACCGCCACCACCACCAGCGCCAGTGACAGCAGCGGCCTCCCGGTGACAAGCGAGAGGATCATCCACAACATCCAAGTGCTCATGTTCGCGGTCCCCGGCCGAGCAGGCGCATGACGAAAGCGGGGCCTCCCTTACCATGTCCGCCCGGGAGCTGGCCTCCCAAAGCCTCAGGCCTGCCCCGTCTCAGGGCAAGGAGCCGAGCACCACCACCGAGGGCACCCGCCCGGGCTCGGCCAGACGCAGCAGCTCGTAGCCGATGCCCGCCAAGCCCACCATGAACCCGGGCGTCTCCACTCCCAGCGGCGCACCGGAGAGCCAGCCGTGCCGCTCGATGCTGTCGAGCACGATGCCAGTCCAGCGCTCCAGCTCGGCGTCTGGCCCGCTCTGCCCCTGCGCCTCGCGGGCCGCCAGGAGCAGCTCCAGGCTCCCCAGGTCCCCGTGGCACAGCGAGTGGTCCCGGCCCAGGCCCACGGCCCGTGTGTCCGCCAGCGCCACGGCGATCTCCTGCCGCACCTGCGCATCATCCTTGTGCCGCAGCGAGGCCAGCCGCGCCAGCCCGATGCCCGTGGAGCCATGGCACCAGGAGGACTTGTACTGCGGAGTCTCCTTGCTGCCGCGCAAGTCCGGCCAGTTCCCCTTCTCCGCGGAGAAGAGCGAGCGCTCGTAGCTCAGCGCCTCGTGGGCCGCCTCGTGGAACCGCGCCTCGCCCGTGAGCGCGCCCACCTCCAGCAGCGCGCAGGCAATGCCCGCCGCGCCGTGGGAGAAGCCCGTGAGCGCGGCGTTGGGCTCTATCCGGGAGACCCACCCCAGGCCGTGCTCCTGCTTCTTGGCATGGGCCAGCAGCTGCTCACCACAGCGGCGCGCCGCCGCCACCGCCCGCCCCGAGGGCACGCCGCGGTGCAACGCCGCCAGCGCGAGGATGGCTCCCGCCGAGCCCCCCAGCACGTCGAAGGAGTCATCCTGGGGAATCAACGCCTCCAGCAAGGGAATGCAGGTCTCCGCCCGGTCGAGCAGGTCCGGCCGCTTCCAGAGCTTGCCCAGCTGGGTATAGACGTAGCTCGTCCCGCCCCACCCGAGAAAGCCGCCCACCGCGGCCAGCTGGCTGCGCGGATCCTCGTGCTTCTGTCCCATGGTCCGCACGGCGCCCTGGGCCAGCTCGGTGTAACGCGCCTGGCCCGTCAGCTCACCCAGCCAGGCCAGGAAGAGCGCCACCCCCGGCAGCCCGCCGTACAGGTCCAACCCCAGCGGCATCAGCCGCCAGCGGCGATCCCACCCGAGCGAGACACCAAACCAGGAGCACGCCTGCCCATCGCGCACCGCCAGCGCCTCCAGCCGGTCTCCCACGGCGCGCGCGGCCTCCAGCAGGCGCTCGCGCGTGGCGGGCCGCCGAGGCTCCTCGGGCGTGTACCCGGCCAGCCGGAGCGGCTCGGCGTTCATGGCCAGCGTGGTGAAGGAGGCGCGGATGAGCCACGTCTGCCTCTCCAGATCCGCCTGGCTCAGCCGCGCCACCCGCTTGAGCATCCGCTGCAGGCCCGTCTCCGGGAAGACGTTGGCGATCTCCTCGCCCGGCTCGCCCCAGACGCTCGTGCTGTTGGGGTACGTGGAGAACAGGGGCACGTCTCCGCGCTCGATGGCCTGGCGCTCCGCGTGGCTCACCTGCGTCACGTACGGCAGCCGGTCCTGGTACAGCCACAGCCGCTCGAGGAAGCGATCCCGATCCAGCGCGTTGCGCAGCAGATCCGGGTGATTGCACTCGATGAGCATGGCCTTGTAGATGAACGTGGGCCGCAGCAGCACGCGCACCTCGGCGTCCACCAGGCCGCGCAGCGGGCCGTGCTCGCCGAGCAGCTCCTCGCGCTTCCCCAAGAGGAGCGTGTACAGCTCGGAGAAGCCCTCCACGACGGCCTCGTGGTACTGGAGCAGCTCCACGTCGGCGCCGTTGAGGGTGGGCAGGTTGAGCCCGCGGCGGAAGCGGCCGGGCCGGCGGGTGAAGAAGACCTGATCGGTGCCGGCACCCTCCATCGCCGGGGCCTGCCGGCGCCCGGAGTTGCCCTCGGGGTTGCCCAGGCCGCTGATGTCCACGCCCGCGAAGCGCTGATCCTCCCACGCCCGCTGCGGGAGCATGCCGATGCGCAGCACCGAGTCGAACAGCTCCGCCTCGCGCTGGCCCTTCAGCACCGGATCCGCCACGCGCAGCGTCGGGTGCAGCAGCGACTCCAGATCCACCAGCACCGGGTGCTCCCCGGCGGCGATGATGTTCTCGAAGTGGAAGTCGGCGCCCTCCAGCACGTACAGCAGGGCCAGGTAGCCGCCCTGACGCCGGTAGAAGCGGCGCACCTGATCTTCCGAGGTGCAGGTGGCGGCCTCCACGAACTCCACCCAGCCATAGCCCGGGCGATCCACGCGCCGGGTGAGCTGGAACGGCGTCTTCGGACCGTGCGCGTTCACCCACTCGAGCAGCGCCTGGAAGTGCACGTCCGTGGCGAGCGATCTCGGCTTGTAGACGAGCTTGAAGCCCGAGGAGAACCGGACGCTCATCACCGAGTGTCCTCGCCGGTGCACATCTCCCATGCTGGCCCGCGCCGCCGCCAGCTTGCCCGGCTCCTGCCCGGGGCTGAGCACGCGGCGGATGTCCTCCCAGTCCGCGCACAGCCGCCGTAGGAACTCCAGGCTGTTGTCCACCCACAGGCCCACCTTCGTCACCAGCTGACGCGCCAGCAACGGGTACTCCAGGTGGAGCGCCTCGAGCGCCTCGCGCGACTCCAGGCGCTGCACGAAGCTCTGGAAGCGCTCCTGGGGTGTCTCTCCCTGCAGCTTCTCCTCGAGCCGGGCCACGTGGAGCTCCAGCGCCAGGGTCCGGGTGATCATCGCCAAGACTTCCGAGGGCAGCGACGCGAAGAGCAGCGCCCCGGCCGTCTCGGGCTCGAAGGGCACGGCCCCGGCGGTGGAGGCCAGCTCGGTCATGCCTACCTGCAGGCGCTCCAGCCCCTGGCGAAGGAAGGGCTCGGCGGCGATCAACAGCCGCGCGTTCGGATCGCGCTGCACCTCCGGGGGATAGGGCAAGGCCGGGCCCGACAGCGGCCGGGACAGCGCCTCCTCCACCTCCAGCATCCAGCGAGGGGGCACCGGCACGCGCGCCCGGAGCGCCTCGACGGGCTCGCCCAGCAGCCGCAGCAGCTCGTCCTGGGTGATGCCCAAGGAGCTCAGGCGCAGGGTGAACAGCCGCTCGTCCGACAGCGGCGGTTTCTCCCGCCAACGCTTGAGCCGGCGCTGAGCGCGCTCCATGTCCACCGGACCGCTCGAGTCCGGGTGGGCCCGCAGCGAGGCAATCCGCTCGGCGAGGGTGAGGGCCTGGTACCAGGCGAGACGGGGCTGCGACTGAGACATGGTGAGACCTCTGCTCGGCTGGCGAGCGCGAACCGCGGGGCCGCGGCTGGCAGCGGTTGCGTCAAGCGGAGCGCGCGCTGGAAGACGGGCGCACCCACATGTGTCGGAACGCCAGGTAGGCCTTCACCTGGAGGGGCTGGCCCGGTTGGTGGACGAGCTTCAAGTGATTCACCCGGCGCTGGAAGCCGCTGAGCAGCCCTGGGGTGCGCTGGCTGGCGCGGACCAGGTTCTCGGGCCACAGCTCCGCCTGGGTCCGCTGGGTGGACAGGCCAATCCACGCCAGCACCCCATCACGCTTGCGTGGCGTGCACAGGTGCCGAGCCACCAGGTGATCCAGCCACCGGCGCCAGCGATCCGGGTGCGTGTCTCGATCCAGGATGCACTCCAGGCCAATCTTGGGCAGCACCCCTTCTCCCACGTCGATGTCCAGCGTGAATTCATCCACGAAGGGCCGTGCGTCCTCGATGACGGCTTGCAATTCCTCGGGGCGTCCGCCCCAACCCGCGCGTGCCAGGAACTCGCCCATGCCATGGGGCGAGAGGCCGCGGATACACAGGCGCAGCTCGTCCGACTGCCGGGAGAACATCATCCCCAACTGCTCGATTCGCGGGGGCTTGGGCAGCAGCTCCACGCAGCGCAACAGCCCCGGAGGCAAGCGCCCATGCCCCGGCGTGCGCAGCAGGGCCAGCGAGCGCTCCACCGTGCCGAGCAGCTCCCCGGACTCGGTGTTGGCTCCGAAGAAGACGCCGGGGATGGGGACACCCGCGCCCAGCTCCTTCAAGTCGAACTCCAGCCACATGTCCCGCACCTGGGAGTGCAAGGCGGAGCCCGGGCTCTCCCAGCTCTGGCAGAAGTCCCGCACCCGCTGCCAGACCTCGCTCCCCAGAAACTCCTCGTCCAGGGGCGCATCCGGGTGGCGGCCCGCGAAGGCCGTGCGGGTGCCGTCCGTGGGCAGCAGGTTCACCAGGAAGTCCGCCACCGGCGCCTCCTCCCCCAGGCGGACCTCGAAGCCGCTGCTCGAGCAGGCCGGCAGCCTCCGTGAGAGGGCGAGGATGGGCTCCAGGGCCTGGGGCGAGAAGAGCTCCGGCGGCGTGAACGGCACGGCGAGTCGCAGGTACTGCTCCATCGAAAGGCGCATCGTCTCTCCGTGTCCTGGCCGTGCCTAGCCGATGAGGCGCTGGGGTGCCTGGAAGCCCGGTCCCTCCTGCGTGGGCATCCCCTCCATCTGCTTGCGGATGAGCTCCATGTAGTGGCCGCCCCGGGCCACCAGCTCCTCGTGCGTCCCGCTCTCCACCAGCTTGCCTTGATCCAGCACCAGGATGAGGTCCGCGTTGCGCACGGTGCTCAGCCGGTGGGCGATGAGGATCCGCGTGCAGGACAGCCCGTTCAGGTTCTGGTCCAGCTGGCTCTCGGTGAGCACGTCCAGCTGGCTGGTGGCCTCGTCCAGCAGGAGGATGACAGGCTTGCGCACCAGCGCCCGCGCCACGGCGATGCGCTGCCGCTGCCCGCCCGACAGCCCCGAGCCGCCCGAGCCGGAGATGACCGTCTCGTAGCCCATCGGCATCCGCTCGATGTCGTCGTGGACGACGGCCAGCCGGGCCGCCTCGGCTACCTCATCCAGCGGCACGGCCGGATCGCTGAAGGTGATGTTCTCCCGCAGCGAGCCGCTGAAGAGGAAGGGCTCCTGCATCACCGCGCCGAACTGGCTGCGCAGCGTGACGTGATCCAGCTGCTGCAGGGGGAGCCCGTCATAGAGGATCTCCCCCGAGGTCGGCTCGTGCAGGCCCAGCAGGAGCATGGCCAGCGTCGTCTTGCCCGAGCCGCTGCGGCCCACCAGCGCCACCTTCTGCCCCGGCTGGATGGCCAGCGAGATGCCATCCAGCACCAGGGGGGCGTCCGCGTCGTACCGGAAGCTGACGTCGCGCAGCTCCACGCGCCCGGTGAGCGTGGGCGCCGCCTGCACCTTCTGGAGATCCTGCTCGGGGTCCGCCTGGACGATGTCCATCAGCCGGGTGAGGTGCGCGCCCACCATCTGGATCTGCTGGCCGGTGGTGGCCAGCGAGGCCAACGGCTGGAGGCACGCGGTGGCCAGCGCGTTGAGCGCCAGCATGGTGCCCAGCGTCATCTCCCCGTTGAGCACCTGCCGCGCGCCAATCCACAGCAGCAGCAGCGGCGCCAGCGTGCGCAGCGTCAGCAGCGACGAGTCCAGCACCGCGGACAGGTGGTTCTTGCGCACCGTCACGTTCAGGTGCCGCATCAGCAGGTTGGACCAGTGGTCCAGCACCCGGTGCTCGGCGCCCGAGGCCTTGAGCGTGGCCACGCCGATGAGCGCCTCGGTCAGGTAGTTCTGCGACTCGGCCTGCGCCAGCAGGCTCTCCTGGGTGAGGCCGTGCACGCGCCGGTTGGTGGACAGCAGCACCACCACCTGCAGCGCGCCAATGGCCACCGCCAGCACGCCGAACAGCGGCGCCTGCACCATCAGGATGGCGAAGTAGATGAGCACCAGCAGCGCGTCCAGAATCACCGACAGCGTACGGCTGGTGAGCGCCTCGCGGATGGCCACGTTGCTGCCCAGCCGGGTGAGCAGATCTCCCGTGGAGCGCTGCTGGAAGAAGCGCAGCGGCAGCGTGAGCAGGTGCCCGAACAGCCCCAGCATCATCCGCGAGTCCAACCGCGCATACAGGTAGATCATCACCGCCGAGCGCAGGTAGCTCGTCACGCCCTGGGCCGCCACCAGCACGGCCAGCCCCAGGCCCAGCACCGTCATCAGATCAACCACGCGGAACGGCAGGATGCGGTCGACGATCACCTGGGTGAGCAGCGGCAGGGACAGGCCCACGCCCTGCATCACCAGCGAGGTGAGGAAGATCTGCCCCAGCAGGCCGCCGAACCCGGGCGTGCTCAGCATGTACGCCAGCGCGGTGCGCCAGGCCGGCACCCCCACGCTCTTGCGGCGCTGGAAGTCGATGCTGGGCTCGAACGACATCGCCAGGCCGGTGAAGCCCTCGTCGAACTCGGCCATCGTCAGGCGGCGCCGGCCGAGCCCGGGATCCACCACGTCCACGAACTTCGGGCCCCACCGCTCCACGACGATGAAGTGGTTGAAGTTCCAGAAGACGATGGCCGGCAGGGGGATGCGGTGGAAGTTGGAGAGCGTGACGGAGTAGCGCTTGGCGATGAGGCCGTGGGTGCGCGCCGCTCGGGCGATGGTGAGCGCGCTGGCTCCATCCCGGCCCACGTCGAAGCACTCGCGGCAGTCGCTCGCGCTCGTCTTGCGGCCGTAATACGACAGGACCATCGCCAGGCACGCGCCGCTGCACTCGCGGGTGCTGAGCTGGAGGATGACCGGCACGCGCCGGCGGCGGAACCAGAGGACGAGGGGCCAGATCATCCTCATGAAGCGCTGGAAGAGCCCACCCGGCGGTGTGCTGGCGGCGGGGGAAGTCTGAGCGGGCTCCGCGGGGGTGCTCATGGGCTCCTACTCCGGATGGAGTTTGTCCAGGAAGGGCAGCAGCCACAGCAGCCGCCGGGTGCCAACACGAACGTTCACGGGGTAGACGGTGCCCAGGTAGTCCGTGGCCTTGCCCACCGCGGCGCCAGGCTGGAACCGGGCCACCACCACGGCCGAGGGGCCCGAGAGCGCCTGAGGCGGCAGCTCCAGCCCGAAGCGAGCCTTCGCGGCCGCGGGGCTCAGCACCTGCGGGCCTACCGAGAGAATGGTCGAGGAGTCCGCCACGACGCCAGGGCGGCCCTGGAGGAACAAGGGCTCTCCGGCCTTCAGGCGCGGCAACGTCGCGGGAGGAAGGAAGGCCAGCAGCAACGGTGCCTCTCCGGCGTCCTCCACTCGCGCCTGGGCGGCCTCGACAACCACCGCCACTCCAGCCTCGAAGCGAGGCACCTGGGCGCTCCAAGCCAGCGCACCCGCGGCGAGCACCAGGGACAACACCAGCCACAACAGCACGAAGCCCCGGGGAGAGACGAACGCCGGGAGAATGAGGCGAGCCCGCCCTTGAATGAACCGCTCCAGCGCTCCTGCTCGGAAAAACGACTTGCCTGGGACGTTCATGGCAGAGGGAGGAGGCGCCTTCGGTAGGGGCGATGAAGGCGCCGCGATGAGCCGCAGCGCTTCCATCATTGCTCCGGGATGCTACCTCCCCATGACGAGCGGGGGAACCACCCCTGCTGGAGCAGCAACTAGCAGCTGCACCAGTCGCAGCTGGAGGGCGCAATAACAAGTGCGCCGGTCTCGAGCGCTTCGTCAGTCAGCTCGAGGATGCCCGCGGGGTTCGCCGGGATCATGTCCTTCTCAGACTCGGACAGCTGGCTGCGGAACTCCTCATCCTTCCACGCGCGGATGATATCGGTCTTGTTCGACATGGGGGTACTCCTTGCACTGCGGGGGTGAGCTGCTGCGATTGCGCCCTGGCGACAGCTTGCTTGCTCTACTTCCGGGCAGGCCCAGGTTACGGATCATTTCACAAGGAGTACAAGTCCGAAGTGCAAAATCTTATGACTCCTGTTGGCAAAGCTGCGAGGCCTGGAGACTCAGGCCACCGAGAGGACGGCGGGAACCGTGGATTCTCGGAGAATGGGTCGGCGCTCCTGGCCGAGCCGCTCCAGGAGCGTCGCGGCGCCAGCGCTGCCCGGGGCCTGGGTGAAGCGCTCCTGGAGCCGGCGGGCATTGCGCCGCAGCGAGTCGCTGGAGAGCAACTCCTCCACCTTCTGGCCAAAGTTCGCGGCGGACACCTCGGTGGGGTGGAGGTGAAGCGCGACGCCGGCCAACAGGCAGCGCAGCGTCAAGTCCGACTGCTCCCCGCCGCCGCCGCCGGGCACCAGCAGCAGCGGCAGGCCCCGAGTGAGCGCGCCCAGTACACCCGTGGTCGTAGCGCTGGAGATGACACCGTGGGCGTGCGGCAGCACCAACGCCTGAGGCACATGCGAGCGCACGTAGAAGTTGGGCGGCACCTCGCCCAGCTCACCATCCATGCGGCCCGTGGAGGCCACCACGCGCACGGGCCGGTTCCCGAGCGCCTCGCACATGGGGCGCCAGAACCCCGGAGAATTGAAGACGCGGCCCGGCTGCGTATAGAGGATGGGCTCGCCCGACTCGCGCGCCTTGGCCAGCCACCGCTCCAGCTGCGGATCCGCGCTGGGGAAGTCCCACGCGCAGCTGCCCACCAGGTGCGTCTGGGGCTGCAGCAGCTCCACCTCCCCCTCCAGCTCCGGCACGCTCTGTAGCAGGTGCAGATCTCCCAGCAGCGGCGTCTGCTCGGGCGGCACCTCGCGCTTCGGCAGCCAGAAGATCTCCGTGCAGATGTTGTAGGACTCCATCAGCCGGCCATAGCGCTCCGGGATGAACTCCTCGTAGGTCTGCAGGCCGTGAAGCCGGACGACCTGGTAGGCGCGCAGCTCCGCGGGCAGCTTCCGCTGATAGGCCTCCGTGGGGAGGATGTTGGCTGCCAGGCCGATGACGGCCGTGGGAATCTGGTGGCGCGCCCCCGTGAGCACGGCCCCGAAGGCCATGGCGTGCCCCACGAGCACGTCCGGGGGAAACTCCTTCATCGCATGCTCGAAGTGCTTCACCTGCCGGGCCTGATCCAGCGGGTTGGCGGAGTGCTCGACCGTGAAGCTGGGCCCGTCCTGAGGGCCGCGGGGGATGCGCCGCATCCCCACCTTCTCCAGCCAGGGGGCCATCGCGGGCCCGGTGACGAAGGCCACCTCGTGCCCGCGCTGGCGCAGCTGCTCGGCGATGGAGACGGCAGGCCCCAGGGAGCCATGCGAGGTCAACGCACTGAAGAGGAAGCGCAAGGCCCGAACCCCCGGTCGCCCACCAGCCTGCCGCATCCTTGCCGCACTCTCAAGCCGAGTGCTACCCTGACTGCCCGACTCAGTGGGTCTGTTGGCGCCCTGTCCCGGTCCGAGCGAGGTTGGCGATGCCAGGTATCGACGAGCACGTGACGAGAGCCCCATGAGCCTCCGGGTGGACTTCATCGAGGGGAGCCGGATCGCGCTCTTCTCGTTGAGGGCTCACAAGCTGCGCACGCTGCTGACGACCTCGGGCATCGCCATTGGCGTGGCGACGCTGCTGGCCATCGTCGGCATCATCCAGGGCCTGGACGCGCTGTTCGCCCACCACCTGGCCGCCATGGGCTCCAACACCCTCTTCATCTCCAAGCAAGCCTTTGGCGGTGGCGGGTGGGAGGTGCGCCACCGCAAGGACTTCGACTTCAAGCAGGTGGAGGCCATCCGCAGGCAGTCCTCCTACGCCACCACCGTGGCGCCGTTCACCACGCTGCAGACCGAGGTGTCCTTCCGCGAGGTGCACCTGCCCTCGGTCATGGCCGTCGCGGCCACCGAGGAGTACCTGGACGTCTCCGGCTACACGCTGCAGAGCGGGCGGTTCCTCTCCCAGGTGGACGACAGCAACGCCCTGCCCGTGGTGGTGCTGGGCTCGGATGTGGTGAGCACGCTCTTCCCCGACGGCGTGGCCGCGGACGCCACCGTGCAGCTGGACGGCTTCCCCTTCCGCGTCATCGGCACGCTGGCGCCCCGGGGCAAGGCGCTGGTGATCAACTTCGATCGCTCGGTGCTCATCCCCTACAAGACGCTGCTGTCGCGCTACGGCAAGAAGCGCTCGATGCAGATCATCGTCGGGGTGGACACGCCGGAGAACGTGGGCGCCGCCGAGGACGAGCTGCTGGGCATCCTGCGCCGCGCCCGCGACATCCCCACGGATCGCCCGGACGACTTCGCCATCAGCCGGCCCGAGCAGCTGATGGACCTGTACAAGAAGCTCACCGGCGCGCTGTACGGGGCCGTGCTGGGCCTGGGGCTGCTGACGCTGCTGGTGGGCGGCGTGGGCATCATGAACATCATGCTCGTCACCGTGCGCGAGCGGACGCGGGAGATCGGCGTGCGGCGGGCCATGGGCGCCCGGCGGCGCACCATCATCCTGCAGTTCCTGCTGGAGGCGGTGGTGCTGTCCGCGGTGGGCGGCGCGGTGGGCACGGCGGTGGGCCTGGGGGCGGCCAAGACGGTGGCGGCGGTGTCCCCGCTGGAGGCGGCGGTCCGGCCCCTCACGGTGCTCTTCGGGGTGGGCTTCGCCGCCTTCGTGGGCCTGCTGTCCGGCATCTGGCCCGCGGCGCGCGCCGCCCGGCTTGACCCCGTGGAAGCGCTCCGTCATGAATAACTAGCGCATGCAGTTCCTCCTCAACAGCCTCCGTCTGGCCTTGAGCACCTTCTGGGGAAACCCGGTGCACTCCCTGCTGACGGTGCTGGGCATCATCATCGGCGTGACGACGACGGTGGGGATGATGGGCGTCATCGAGGGGATGAAGCGCAAGGTAAACCAGGACATGATGTACCTGGGGGTGAACACGTTCGAGATCTCCCTGCCCCAGCAGGGCGTGACGCTCGGAGACACCCGCCAGCAGCTCGGTGACGAGCTCACCCTGGAGGACATGCGGGCCATCCGCGAGCTCAGCCCCTCCAGCGGCGCGGTGTCGGCCACCCAGTACATGACGAACCAGAAGATCTCCTCCGCGGAGAACGCGACTCCGCCCAACGTGCTGCTGGTGGGCGGCACGGCGGAGTGGATCGACACGCACGGGACGACGCTCGCCTCGGGGCGCTTCTTCTCCGAGGCCGAGGAGCTGGACGCGCGCAAGGTGGCGGTGCTCGGCGCCACCGTGGCGGATCAGCTCTTCCCGCACCAGGAGCCGCTGGGGCAGGTCATCCGCGTCAAGAACCAGTCGCTGACCGTGGTGGGGCTCACGCAGCGCCAGGGCAGCATGGTGGGCATGGTGAACCTGGACAACCAGGTCATCATCCCCCTGGGCACGCTGCGGCAGCTGTACGGCAACATCCAGTACCTGGAGATCAACGTCCAGACGCAGGACGCGCAGTCCTTCGTCCAGGCCCAGGAAGAGGTGGCCCTGGTGCTGCGCACGCGGCACCACATTCCTCCGGGCAAGGAGGACCCGTACGCGCTGACCACCAACGAGGCCAGCACGCGCACCTTCAATCAGATCTCCATGGCCGTCTCGGCCACGGGCGCCAGCGTGTGCCTGCTGTCGCTGCTGGTGGGCGGCATTGGCATCCTCAACATCATGCTGGTCTCGGTCACGGAGCGGACCTCGGAGATCGGCGTGCGCAAGGCGCTGGGGGCCAAGCGCCTGCACATCCTGACGCAGTTCGCCATCGAGGCGACGCTGCTGGCGCTGGTGGGCGGGCTGGTGGGGCTGGGGCTGGGCTATGGGCTGGTGTTCGGCGTGAAGTGGGTCACCGGCCTGCCCTCGGTGGTACAGCCCTGGGTGGCGGGCGTGGCCCTGCTGACGAGCTCGCTGGTGGGGCTGCTGTTCGGCATCTATCCCGCCGCCCGCGCGGCGAAGCTGGATCCCGTCGAGGCGATGCGGACGGAATGAGGCGCGGCGCCACGGGCGCATGCGCGGAGCGGCAAGACATGAGGGCACGGGATGACTCGCTGGCAGGGGCGCTGGGCGCGGGGGTGCGGCAGCCCGTGCTGAGCTCGCGCGAGGAGCTGACGCCATACAGCTTCGACTTCGGCCGGACCGTCCAGAAGATGCCCGTGGCGGTGGTGAAGGCCCTGTGCGAGGAGGATCTCGTCCACACCTTGCGGGTGGCGCGCGAGCGAGGCGTGCCCGTCAGCGTCCGGGGGGCGGGCCACTCGTGCCGGGCGCAGTCGCTCTGCGAGGGCGGCATCGTGATCGACAACAGCGGCGGGGATCCGCACGTGGTGGTCGAGGAGGACGGCCGGGCCACCGTCACCACGCGGACGCGCTGGGGAGAGCTCGAGGCCGCGCTCAACCTCGCCGGCCGCACCGCGCCCGTGCTCACGGACCACATGGCCACGGCGGTGGGAGGCACGCTGTCGGTGGCGGGCTACGGCGCCCGCTCGCTCCAGTACGGCGCGCACCTGGATCAGGTGGAGCGGCTGCGGCTGATCTTACCGGACGGCTCGGCGCGCTGGTGCTCCGAGCAGGAGAACGCGGAGCTGTTCCAGTACGCGCTGGGAGGCTTCGGGCAGGTGGGCATCATCGAGCAGGTCGTCATGCGGACGCTGCCCTACCGCCCCGTGGTGCGGATCCAGCTCAACCACTTCGCCTCGTTCTCGGAGATGGTGGAGGCCATCGCCTGGACGGCGGAGTGGGAGGAGAAGACGCCAGATCACTTCTTCGGCCAGCAGAAGAACGGGGCGGTCATGAGCGTCTTCGGCACCAGCCACGAGGACGTGGAGACGGCCGAGGCCACGCCCATCGCCGGGCCGCCGAGGCAGCTGGTGAAGGACCGGGTGCACATGCTGGCCCGGCCCACCTACTTCATCCAGGCCCGGACGATCGCCGAGGATCCGGCGGCGCGCCCGCGGCAGTACTGGAGCGACTACTGCTTCGAGCTCGAGGGGCTGCGCGCCTTCGTGAAGTACCTGGAGTCGCTCCCGCGCGAGCGGCTCTGGGACAAGAACTGCATGGTGCGCATGCTGTGCCTGCGGCGAGGCAGGACGCGGTGGCCCTTCGACATCCGGTCCATCGGCACGGCGCCGCGGCTGTATGGCATTGGCATCTACTACCGCATCGAGCCAGGAGAGGATGACAAGGCGGCCCGGGCGCGCGCCTCGCACCAGGACTTCCTGGCGCGGTGCCTGGAGCTGGGTGGCCGCCCGTACCTCTATGGCAGCAATGAGCTGACGCCGGAGCAGATGCACCAGGTGTACGGCGGCGCCTACGAGCGCCTGCGCGCGCTGCGCCGAGAGCTGGATCCCCAGGGGCTGCTCAACCGGGGAGGCTTGCCGTAGTGGGCGGCGGCCGGGCGGGTGCAGCCCTCCGCCTGCTCAGAGGTGCTCGGCGGCGGACTCGGTCCGCGGGGGAGTCGCGGGCTCCGTCTCCCGGCGCAGCAGGCCTCGGCTCATCAACGCCTTGAGCACCTCCAGGCTCCGCTCCAGGCCGAGGCCCGCCCATGCCTCGACATCGGCCACCTTGAAGCGCTCGCGCGTGGCGAGGCCCTTCACCAGCGGCAACGCCTCTCCGGAGAAGGCCAGCTCGGTGCTGTTGCCATAGACATACACGGCGGCCACTCCGCCTGGGCCCGGCCGGGTTCCATACGCGAGCGGATAGGGCTCCGTGCGCACCAGCACATCCTCGGGCTTCAACGGGGAGGTGGGTGGCTGACCCGCCACCGCGAGGACCGGGCTGGCACCGGAGGCGCGGCGCCAGAGGCGCTCGATCTCGGTCTCATCGCTGGCCAGCTTGCCCAACAGCTCCTGCAGCTCGGTCAGACGCGCGGAGATGAAGCGCCGGGCCTCCGCTGGCACGCCAGCCTCCGGAGCCAGCGCGGTGAGGGAGGCGGGCACCAGGGCGCGCCACTCCACCTTCTGCTGCAGCACGCGCTCGAGCTCCGGCACGAGGATGCTCATGAAGCCCGAGGTCGAGCATGACATGGTCAGCGCGAGCGAGGGCTCTCCGCTGGCCTTGGCGTTGTGCCAGCAGCCCGGCGGCAGATACAGCACATCGCCGGGCTCCATCATCACCTCCTCGAACTGGCTCTCGTCCGGGGTGGGCACGTCCTTGACGGGCTTGTTGTCGGCATACCGGACGCGGCCATCTTGTTCGACGATGGCGTTGCGCGCCGGGTAGTGCATCGCCGGCAGGCGCGAGTACCGCCACAGCTTGCGGCCCGAGATCTGGATGATGGTCGCGTGGCGCGCGTCGTAGTGGGTGTCCAGGCCCTCGCCTTCCGGAGACAGGTAGCAGCTGAAGTGGATGGGGGTGGCGAGGTTGAGCTGGCGCTTGATGTGGGCGGCGAACCGCGCCAGGCCCTCGTCCCCCGCGGAGATGTCGTTGACGCAGATGGTGGTGCGGGAGGCGAACGCCTCTCTCACCTGGTGAGGGCCGATCTCGATGGCGGCATACAGGCCATGGCGGTTGCGCCAGAAGGCGCGGATGCCGAAGGAGGAGGGCGCCCGCTTGTCGTAGTTGGCGTGCAGGATGGCCCGATCGAAGCGCTCCTGGTCGAACAGCCCAGCGAACTTCTCGGGTGTGCCGCGGATGTGGAGCGCCTGCTTCTCCCAGTACTCCGTCAGGAACTTCTCGGGAGCGACAGGGTGGAGCAGCTCCGCGAGTTCACGACCAATATCGCCGGGCATGGGACGACTCCTATCGAGCAGCCTGGGATGCTAACCGGAAGCTCTCGCCGCGCGCCACGTGGGGCCGCTTCAGCTCAGATGAGCCGCGCGCAGATGGCGCTGTGCAGATCCGCGCCCGTCTCCGTCAACACCAGGCGCGCCCCGCGCAGCTCCGCCAGGCCGTGCTCCACCAACCGCGCCACCTCCGCGCGCCGTGGCTCCGGGTCCTGGCCGTAGGCGGTGCACACCGCCTCCCAGTCCACGCCCGAGCGCAGCCGCAGCCCCATCGCCAGCCGCTCCTCGAAGAGCTCCTCCGGGCCCAGCGCCTCGCGGCTCGCCTCGGGCAGGGTGCCCTGCTCCACCGCCTTCAAGTACGCCTCCGTGCTGCGCAGGTTCACGTACCGGTGGGGCGAGGGCGTGTGCAGCATCCCCGAGGCGCCCACTCCCAGCGCCAGATACTCGCCGCCCGTCCAGTACAGCGCGTTGTGCCGCGAGCTGTAGCCCGCTCGCGCGTGGTTGGAGATCTCGTACCGGCTCAGGCCGTGCGCGGCGTACACCTCGCGCAGCGTGGCGGCCATGGCCACCACCTCCTCGTCCTGAGGCAGCGCCACCTCTCCGCGCGCCAGGCGCTTGGCCAGTGGGGTGTCCTCCGCCAGCACCTCGCGCTCCAGCGTCAGCGCGTAGGTGGACAGGTGCTCGGGCTCCAGCGCCACCGCCCGCCGCGCGTCCGCCTCCACCTGCTCGCGTGTCTGCCCGTGGACTCCATAGATGAAGTCCATGGAGACCACCTCGAAGCCCGCACGCCGCGCCATCCGGAACGCCGCCTCCGCGCCCTGCGCGTCATGCGCCCTGCCGAGCGCCTTCAGCGTCTCCGGCTGGAAGGACTGCACGCCCAGCGAGAGCCGGTTCACCCCCGCGGCCTGGAAGCCCGCGAAGCGCTCCGCGTCCGCCAGCTCCGGGTTGGCCTCCAGCGACACCTCCGCTCCGGGCGCCACCGGCAGCCTTGAGGCGATGCCCTCCAGCACCAGCGCCACCCACTTCGGGTGCCACAGCGAGGGCGTGCCGCCGCCAAGGAAGATGGACTCCAGCGTCCGCTTCCGAAGCTCCGGCGTGGCCGCCAGCCGAGCGTCCAGCTCCTTCAGCACCGCGTGGGCGTAGCGCTCCTCCGGCACCTGACGCGCCACGGCCACGGCGAAGTCGCAGTACGGGCACTTCGCCAGGCAGTAGGGGAAGTGCAGGTACAGCCCGAAGCGGGCCGCCGGCATCCCGGTCCAGGCATCGATGGGAGCGGAGAACGGCATAGAGGGTGGTTGCTACTTCTTGCCACCCTTCAACTGCGCCTCCAGGCGGGCCAATTTCGCCTTGTAGGTGGCTGCCGCCTCGATGGCGGACTCGGCCTGAACCAGCTTCTTCTTCATGGCCGTGATGTCCGCCTTGAGCTTGTCGCGCTCGGCAATCAGCTCCGCGGGAGCCCCTCCTGCCGCCGGGGCCGCCGGGGTGGCACGCGCCTGCTCCAGCTCCTGCTCCAGGCTCTGGCGCTGGGCCTGCTCCGCTTGCAGCGACGACTCCAGCTCGGCCAGCCGCTGCTCCAGGCTGGTGCGCTCGGCCTGCTCGGACTGCAGCGTGGCCTCCAGCTGCGCCAGCTTCTGCCCGAGCGCTCCCTGCCCACCCCGCTCCGACTGCAGCGCCGCCTCCGCCTGCGCCAGCTTCTGCTCCAGCGCCGCGCGCACCTTGGCTGTCTCGGCCTCCTGCTGCTTCTTCTGCGTGCGCAGGGTGTTCTCGGCCGCCGCCTGCTGGTTGGCCGCCTTCTTCACCGCGGCCTCGGCCTCGCTCCGCGCCGTCTCCAGCGCTCCTTCCAGCATCTTCACCCGCTGGGCCAGCCGCGACGACTTGTCCTCCGCCTCCGCGCGCGCCGCCTCCAGCTTCGCGTTCAGCTCGGCCACCTGCGTGTCGCGCTGCGCCCCGCCCTTCTCCAGCGCCGTCGCCCGCGCGGCCAGGCTGGCCTTCTCCGTCTGCGTGGCCTGGAGCGTGGCCTGTGTCGTCTGCAGCGTGGCCTGAGTCGTCTGGAGCGTGGCCTGCGTCGACTGGAGCGTCGCCTGCACGCTGTTCAGCGTCGCCTGCAACGTGTCCATCTCCCCAATGGCCTGATCGCGCTCGGCCCGCACCGTCGCCAGCGCCGAGGTCAGCTCCTCCGCCTGGGCCTCGGCGTTGCGCGCCGTGTCCGAGAGCGCCGCCGCGTCCGCATCGATCCGGTCTCGCAGCGCCACCTGCTCGGCCTCGCTGGCCTCCAGGGAGCCCCGGAGCGAGGACACCTCCACCTCCGCGGACTGGGCCCGCTCGGTGAGCGCGGCCACCTCCGCGTCCAGCTCCTGCACGCGATCCTTGAGCGTGGCCACCTGCCCCTCGGCCACCTCCGCGCGGCCGATGAGCGATCCCGCCTCGGAGGTGCGCGCCGAGAGCGCCGCGCGCACTCCCACCAGATCCGCGTCCTTGAGGGCCAGGGTCCGCTCGAGCTCGGCGATCCGAGTCCTGAGCGAGACTTTCTCGCCCTCGAGCGTCTCCACCTGCTGCCGCGCCGTGGCCAGCTCCGAGCGGGCCTCGTCCCGCTCCGCCTCCATGAGCTGGGCGCGCGACTGCGCCTCCTCGAGCGAGCTGCGAGACCACTCGCTCTCGCTCTCCAGCGCGCTCAGGTTGCCGTTGGCCTCGGCCAGCGCCGTCTCGAGCTGGCTGTTGCGCAGCGACAGCTCCTCGCGCTCGGTGGACAGGGACTGGTGCTCGGTGTTGACCGCCTCGAGCTCTCCGGTGAGCCGCTCCACGTCCGCCAGCGCGGCCTGGAACTGCTCCTGGACGGCCTCCATCGTGCCCTGGGCCTCGGACTTCTCCGCCGCCAGGTCCGCCACGCGGTCCTGCGCCAGCGAGAGGGCCTCCTTCGCGCCGATCAGCTCCTCGGCCAGGGAGGCGCGAGCCTCCCGCTCGGCTCGCAGATCCTCCTGGAGCCGAGGCAGCTCCGCCTCCACGTCCGCCAGCGCGCGAGCCAGATCCTTGCGGTCCGACTCCACCGCCTCGAGCTCGCCCTGGAGCTCCGACAGCTTCGCCTCGGCGGCCGCCGCGCGCTTCTCGTGGCGAGCCTGGGCCTCCGTCACCTGGGCCAGCTTCTGCGGCAGATCCTTCAGCCCGCCGAGCTGCCCCCGAGCGTCCGTGAGGTCCTTCTTCGCGTCCGTGAGCTCCTTGGTGAGCTGCGTCACGGACTGGCGCAGCGCGGACAGCTCCGAGTCCTTCTCCGAGTACAGCGAGCGCGCCCGGGCCAGCGTCTCCGTCTTCTGCTTGAGCACCTGGCGGAAGAACTCGAGCTTCTCCTCCGGCGCGGCCCCCATGGGCATGCGGGGCTCGGCAGGCTCACCGAAGGGATCTCCCGCGCCGAGCGGACGCGTGCTCTTGGCCACGGGCGAGGCCACACCCGCCTGGCTCCCGCTGGGAATGGGCGCCACAGGCCCGCTCTTGCTCAGGGGCGAGGTGTACCCGGCCTGGCTGCCGCTGGGGATGGGCGCCGGAGCCGTGGCGGCGGCGACATTCCTTCGGGGCGGCAGGGGCGGAGGTGCCGCGGGCGCGGGCTTATTCACCACGGGTGCGGACGCGGGGGGACCGTCATCCAAGCTCTCACGCAGGTCCGCGAGCGGATCCAGCTCTTCAGGCGGTGCCATGTCCCGCGCAGGTTATCGCCCGTTGGGGGTGTTCTCCAAGATACACCCGCTGGATTAGCGCCTGCCCCTCTGGCCGGAGCCCGGACGTGCTTCCGGCTCGCTCGGGAGCGTCGGGGGCGTTAGGCAGTAGGGAAACCTCACGCTCCGTCTTGCTTCCGTGCAGGGCCGGTGCCAGCTTCGGACGCCTCTTATGCCCCTCCGCTACGCGCTCCCCAACGGGCTCACCGTCGTCTTCGAGGAACAGCACGCCGCCAAGGTCGCGGCCTTCCAGGTCTGGGTGAAAGTCGGCAGCGCCGACGAGCGCCCGGACCAGGCGGGCCTGGCCCACCTCCACGAGCACATGCTCTTCAAGGGCACCGAGCGCCGGGGGCCCGGAGAGATTGCCCGGGACGTGGAGGCCCACGGCGGGGAGATCAACGCCTGGACGTCCTTCGACCAGACGGTCTACCACATCGTCATCGCCAGCCAGTTCGCCCGCATGGGGTTGGATATTCTCGGCGACGCAGTGCGGCACTCGGCGTTCGACAAGGACGAGCTGGCGCGGGAAATCGAGGTGGTGTGCGAGGAGATAAAGCGCAGCCAGGACACTCCGGGCCGACGCGCCTCGAGGGACTTGTTCGCCACGGCCTACCAGGTGCACCCGTACCGGAAGCCCGTCATCGGCACCGAGGAGAGCGTCCGCAGCTTCAGCCGGGAGAAGATGCTGGAGTTCTACCACCGCTACTACTCGCCGAAGAACCTGGTGCTCTCGGTGGTGGGGGACCTGCGCGAGGCGGAGGTGCGCACCTGGGTGGATGAGATTTTTGGTGGGGACTGGGGCCGGCCCTTCGAGGGCCTGGCGCCGCGCGCCGACGAGCCGGCAGCCTCGGGCCGCCGGCTGATGCTGCGTGAGGATGACGTAAAGGAGGCCCACCTCCACCTGAGCTTCCTCATCCCCCATTCGGCGCACCCGGACGTGCCCGCGCTGGACGTGCTGGCGATGCTGGCGGGCCAGGGGGATGCGTCCCGGCTGGCGGTGGAGGTCAAGCGCAAGCTCAACCTCGTCAACGAGGTCCAGGCCTCCGCGTACACGCCGAGGGATCCGGGCCTGTTCAGCGCCTCGCTCACCCTGCCGTCGGCGAACCTGGCCCGGGCGCTGGAGGAGTCGGCGCGGGTGCTGGCCGAGCTGCGCGCCCAGCCTGTGTCCGCCGACGAGCTGGCCACGGTGAAGTCCCTCATCGAGGCCGAGGCCGTCTACCAGCGCGAGACGGTGCAGGGCGTGGCGCGGAAGATGGGCTACTACCAGTCCTCCATGGACGGGCTGGAGGCGGAGGAGCGCTACTACCAGACGGTGGCCCGCCTCACCCCCGAGGATGTGCGGGACGTGGCCGAGCGCTACCTGCGCTTCGACCGGGCGGTGCTCACGGGGCTGTTGCCCCAGGGCTCGGGCTTCACCCAGGCCCAGGCCGAGGAGATCCTCCACGCGGTGGCCCACGAGGCCCCCACCGTGCGGCCCGAGCGGCGGGTGCGCCGGCCCGCCAATGACGTGCCCATGCGCGTGGTGCCCTCGCGCTCGGGCACGGGGGAGATCATCCAGGAGACGCTGCCCTCGGGCGCGCGCGTGCTGGTGCGCCCGGAGCACGGTGTACCCCTGTTCGCGGTGCGCGCGGTGTTCGCCGGAGGGCTGCGCTACGAGACGGCGGCCACCAACGGGCTGACGACGCTCTTGGGCCGCAGCCTCTCGCGAGGCACGCGCACGCGGGACGCGGAGGAGATCACCCAGCTCACGGACGCCTACGCGGGCTCGCTGTCCGGAGTAGGCGGGCGCAACTCGGTGGGGGTGCGCGGGGAGTTCCTCTCTCGCCACTTCGAGCCGGGCTTCCGCCTCTTCGCCGACTGCGTGCTCGAGCCCTCCTTCCCCGAGGCAGAAGTGGCTCGCGAGCGGCGCCTGCTGTTGCAGGACATCCTCACCCGCGAGGACAAGCCATCCGGGCTGGCCTTCGACTTGTTCAGCCGGACGCTGTACCGGGCGCACCCGTACCGGATGCCCGCGCTCGGGGAGCACGGCTCGGTGGAGGCGCTGGGGCCCGAGGCGCTGCGCGCCTACCACGCGGCGTACATGGATCCGTCGCAGCTGGTGCTGTCCGTGGTGGGAGACGTGAAGGTGGAGGAGGTGATGGCGCTGGCGCGGGAGTACTTCGACAAGCCGCGAGGCAGCGCGAAGCCGGCGCCGGTGCTGCAGGCGGATCCGCCTCCGGAGCAGCCTCGGCAGGAGAAGCGGGTGCTGGCTCGGGCGCAGTCACATCTGGTGTACGGGTTCATGGGCATGCGGCTGAATGATCCGCGACGGCACGCGCTGGAGGTGCTGTCGATGATCCTGTCCGGCCAGGGCGGGCGGCTCTTCGTGGAGCTGCGGGACAAGCGCTCCATGGCCTACAGCGTGAGCAGCTTCACCATCGAGGGCGTGGATCCGGGCTACTTCGCGGCGTACATCGGCACCAGCCCGGAGAAGGTGAACGACGCGCTGGCGGGCATCCGGACGGAGCTGGCGAGGGTGCGCGAGGAGCGCGTGTCGGACGCGGAGCTGGAGCGGGCCAAGCAGCACCTGATCGGCACGAACGAGATCGGCCTGCAGCGAAACGCCTCGCGCGCGGCGCTGCTGGCGCTCGACAAGTGCTACGGGATGGAGCTGGAGAACTTCCTGCACTACTCGGACAACATCGCCGGGGTGACGGCGGAGGCGGTGCGCGAGGTGGCCCGCCAGGTCATCGACTTTGATCACAGCGTGCTGTCCTCCGTGGGGCCGTGAGCCACCGGGCGCCTGGCGCGTACCCGGGTAGGATCACTGGGAGTGGAAACCCAGGTATCATTCCCCTGGCAGCGTCAGGCCGCTCTATGGACAGTCCCCTGAAACAGCTCGTGCCGCCTTCCAGCCCGCCTTCACCGGGCGATTTGCTGGAGGGCACCCTCATCGCCGACCGCTTCACCGTGGAGCGCCTGGCAGGCCGTGGCGGCATGGGGGTCGTCTACCGCGCCCGAGACTCTCTCTCCAGCAAGAGCGTGGCCCTCAAGCTGCTGCACCCTGCGCACAACACCGAAGCCCTTCAGCGCTTCACGCGTGAGGCCTCGCTCCTGGTGGAGTTGCAGCACCCCGGCATCGTCTCTCACGTGGCCCACGGGCTCACCGCTCAAGGCCAGCCCTTCCTGGCCATGGAATGGCTGGAGGGGGAAGATCTCTCACAGCGCCTGGCGCGTCAGCCCCTCTCCCTCTCGGAGACACTCGGCCTGATACACCGTGCGACGCAAGCGCTGGCGGCCGTCCACCAGCGCGGCATCCTCCACCGCGATCTCAAGCCCTCCAACCTCTTCCTGCGCGCGGGAGATCCCAACGCTGTCGTGGTGCTGGACTTCGGCTTGGCGCGCCATCAGCAAACCTCGCTGGGCATGACGGGTAGCCGGGCCGTGCTCGGGACTCTGGGTTACATGGCGCCCGAGCAGGCCTCAAGCGAGGGCGCGCTCACTCCCGCAGTGGACGTGTTCTCGCTGGGCTGTGTCCTTTACGAGTGCCTCACCGGCAGGGCGCCCTTCTCCGCTCCGCACTTCGCCGCCGTGCTGGCGAAGATCCTCTTCGCTCAGCCTCCGTCGCTGCGTACACTGCGCCCGGAACTGCCCGAGTGGCTCCATGCCTTGGTGGAGCGGCTGCTAGCAAAGGCTCCGCAGTCCCGCCTCCCGGATGCCGGCGCCCTGTTGGCCCTGCTGTCCGAGCCCGGAACGCTCTCCGAGCCCCCACACCTGCTGACCACCGAGCCCCAGTCCACTGCTCTCTCGCCGGGCTCCGAGCAGCAGCTCATCAGCGTCCTGCTGGCCTCGCCGCGAGCCGCAGCTTCTCACGATGCCACGATGGCGCTGCTCCCCCGCGGAGCGCTGCGCGACTCGCTGCAGAGCATGCTCGCGCCGTATGGCGGCCGCACGGAGTTGCTGGCCGATGGCTCGCTGGTGACCACCCTCGTGCCCGAGCGCGGCACCGCCAGCGATCAGGCCGCCCTGGCCGCACGCTGCGCCCTGCTGATCAAGGAGAGCTGGCCGGAAGCCTTCGTGGTGCTCACCACTGGCCGCGGCACCCTTCAGAAGCACCTGCCGGTGGGCGAGGCCATGGAGCGCGCCGGACAGCTCCTGCGCCAGCACGAGCAGTGGCCCGACGCCTCGGGCCAGGTCCTGCTCGACGAGACCACCGCGGGGCTGCTGGGCTCCAGCTTCCAGCTCAGCCGCCCCGAGTCGGGCACCTTCTTGCTCCACGGGCAGCAGGCGGGCTCGGATGACTCCCGCCCGCTGCTGGGCCGCCCCACCCCTTGCGTGGGCCGGGAGCAGGAACTCTCCATGCTGGAGCTGCTCTTCACCTCGTGCGCCGAGGAGCCCTCAGCCCGGGCCGTGCTCGTCACCGCTCCAGCGGGCATGGGCAAGTCCCGCCTGCGCCACGAGTTCCTCCGCCGCCTGGAGCGGCGCTCGCCCCAGCCCCTGGTGCTGATGGGGCGTGGCGATCCGATGAGCGCCGGAGTCGCTGGGGGATTGCTGGGCCAAGCCTTGCGCCGACTGTGTGACATTTTGGATGGCGAGCCCCTGGAGGTGCGCCAATCCAAGCTGGCGGAGCGCCTGGGGCGCCATGTGCCCGCAGAGAAGGCACAGGATGTCATCGAGTTCCTGAGCGAGCTGTGCGGCGTGCCCCTGTCCGACACGGCCAGTGCTCGCCTGCGCGCCGCCCGCGCCGAGCCGCTGCTCATGGGCACTCAGGTGAGCCGGGCCCTGGTGACCTTCCTTCAGGCGGAGTGCGCTCGCGGTCCCGTGCTGCTAGTGCTCGAGGACCTACACTGGGGCGACGCGCTCACCGTCAAGCGTGTGGATGAGGCGCTTCGTGAGCTGGCCGAGCACCCCCTGATGGCGCTGGCCCTGGCACGGCCCGAAGCCAAGGAGCTTTTCCCCGGCTTATGGGCACCCTACCTGCAAGAGTTCTCACTGCGAGGGCTAAGCAAGAAGGCCTGCGCCCGGCTGGCCCAGGAGGCGCTGGGTCCACGGCTCTCCGAGTCCACCACCCAGCGTATTATCGAACAGGCGGCCGGCAATGCGCTCTTTCTCGAAGAGCTGATCCGTCTCGTGGCCGAGGGCCGGGAGCACTCCTTGCCGGAGTCCGTGCTGGCCATGCTCCAGTCTCGCATCCTGCGGCTGGATGCCGGCGCCCGGCAGGTGTTGCTGGCCGGCAGCATCTTCGGCCGCTCCTTCTGGGCTGACGGCCTGACCGCGCTTCACTCCGCGGAGTTGCGGCAGGAGCTCCCGCTGCACCTGCAGCGGCTCGTGGCGCTGGAGATCATCGAGCCACAGCCGGCCAGCCGCTTTCCCTCCGAGGCTGAGTACCGCTTCCGCCACGCTCTGCTGAGGGACGCGGCCTATGGCCTGCTGCCGGAGGAGCCCAGACGCTTGGGCCATCGGCTGGCCGGAACTTGGCTGGAGCAGCGCGGTGAGCCTGACTTGAAGGTGCTCGCCGAGCACTACCAATTGGGCGGGGAACTGGAGCAGGCCGCCCGATGCTACGCTCAGGTGGCCGAGCAGCTCTTCTATCGAGATGATCCCACGGGAGCGCTGCGGTGCGTGGAGACAGCCTTGGCCTGCGGCGCCAGCGGTACGGTGCTGACCCGGCTGCGTGCGCTCCAGGCGTCCATCGCTTTCTGGATGGATGAGCATGAACGGTGCTGCGCGCTGGGCGGCCCCGTGCTTTCCGAGCTGCCAGCAGGCAGCCACTCCTGGTGCATGCTGATTGGCAGCTTGATTGCGAGTGCCGCCTTCACCGGGCAGCAACAGTATGTGGCCGAGCTGGCCCAGTTCCTCTTGCGCACCTCGCCTGATCCGGGCGCCCTGGGGCACTACATCCTAGCGCTGTACGGCTTGACCATGATGACCATCACGTTCGGTGCACGGCAGCAGGCGCTGGCGTTCATCTCGCGGATGACCCAACTGGCCGCTCGCGATGCGGCACATGATCCCCTAATCCGTGGCTGGCAGGGACTGCTCAAGGCTTCCTTCGAATACTATCTGGCGGGCAGTCCGTGGCGGGCGCTCGCGGAGGCCGAGCAGGCCGTAGCGGCCTTCGAAGAGATCGGCTCGCGCACCTGGATTGGCGCTCAGACCATGGTGGGGATGCTCCATGTGGTGCTGGGAGAGATGGCGCTCGGCGTCTCGAAGCTACGCGAGAGCTTGGCCACCGCCCAGCAAATCGGCGAACGCTTCCCCATCATCTTTGCCCAGGTCCATCTGCTCCTGGCGCTGGCGGCCAGCCCGGAGCCTGCCCTGCAGGAGGAGGCGCGTACGCTCGCGCTCGAGTGGCCTGCCTCCGCGATCTTCTCTCATCTGCAACGAGGCCAAGCGTATACGGCGCTGGCCCAGTTGAGTCTGGCCAGCGGCAGTGTGGCCGAAGCCGAAGCCCGGGCACGTGAGGCGTGTGAGCTGCTGTCCACTTTCCTTCCCTACAAGGTGTTTACTCGCCCCTGCCTTGTGGCCGCGCTGCTCGCGCAAGGGCGAGCCACAGAGGCGCGGGAGGTAGCACGGCTCGGAGTGCAGGAGTTGGAGCAGCTGGGTGGCAGCGGTGCCTGCGGGGTGGCCCTGCACCTGGCGCTGGCCGAGGCCTGCTTCGCTGTCGATGACGCCTCAGAGGGCGACGCGGCTCTCCGCGAATGCCTGCGATACCTGCGCGTGCGCGCCGAGGATATCTCCGAGCCCATGGCCCGCCAGCACTTCCTGCAGCAAGTTCCCGAGAACCGCCGAGTTCTGGAGCTGGCCCGCCAGCGCTGGGGCTCCCTGGGTCCTCACGGGTTCCCCGACGCCTAACCCCGATGCCATGCCCCGGGCTCTAACGAAGGACTCGGAACAGTGATTCATGCGCTGTGTCCAGGAGCGTGATCAGCTTACCCTCTCGCTCCTGGAGGCAGCCATTCCTGAAAAGGTCCAGGCGTACAAGCAGCTCGAGAAGTGCATCCTCCAAGAGGCCCAGACCGCGTTCGAAAAGCAGGGTTGGTCTGTGCCTGGTCAGCGCAGGCCAGCAAGGGTTCTCTCGCAGGAGTGCGCAAGACCGCTGCACTCATTGCAGACTTCGAGCGCAAGATGCGTGGCAAGAAGATCCATCCTGGATTGCAGCAGCAGATCGACACAGTGCTGGCACGAGCCCGGAAATTGATCGAGCGCAGTCCAAGCTACTCCTCCAGCAGCCGGCGGAGGTAGGCCTCCCGGTTCAGCAGGAAGTCCCGCGTGAGCGAGTAGTGCTCCGTCTGCTCGTAGGCCACCTCCGTGAGCCCCTGCTCCGAGAGGTGGTAGATGCGCGCGTTCGGATAGGCCAGCAGCAGCGGCGAGTGCGTCGAGATCACGAACTGGCAGGAGCTCCGCACCAGATCATGAATCGCGCGCAGCAGCGCGAGCTGGCGCTGCGGCGAGAGCGCTGCCTCCGGCTCGTCCAGGATGTAGAGCCCATTGGCCCAGAAGCGGTTCTGCACCAGCGCCAGGAAGGCCTCGCCGTGCGACACCTCGTGGTGGTGGATGCCCCCATGACTCGACATCGCGTCCGGGTTGTTCTCGATCTCCGTCGCGACGTTGAAGAAGCTCTCGGCCCTCAGGAAGTAGCCCGTCTTCGGCCGGCGCGTCCCTCGCGAGAGCCGCAGGTGCTTGTGCAGCTCGGACTCGGATCTCCTCGTGGCGAAGTTGAAGTTCCGGCTCCCGCCCTCCGCGTTGAAGCCCGCCGCCACCGCGATGCCCTCCACCAGCGTGGACTTCCCGCTCCCGTTCTCGCCCACGAAGAATGTCACTCGAGGGTGCAGCTCCAGGGTCTCCAGCCCTCGGACCGCCGGGATGCTGAACGGGTACTTCCCCAGGTCCGGCACGCCCTCGCGCAGGAGCGTCACCGAGCGCAGGAACGTATCCATCCCACCCGTGAAGCCCTCCTCTGACTGCTGCCTCTTCCTTGCCATCGTGCCCGGGAGCCATACCACCGAAGGTTGATTGGCAGGCACTTCACCTGCCCCGCGGGGCCGCAGGGTGGGTGTCTCAGCCCCGTTAGGATGACACGCACTCCGTCGGGGGGGCCGTCATGTCAGTTCGAGCCGCGGTGTTGGAACATCCTGGCATCCAGGCGCAGCAAGAGCCCTCTCCCCCTTCTCCCTGGCTCGGCCCCTGGCTCCTGGCGTGGCTCGACTCGCTGCTCTCGAAGCAACTGCCTCAGAACGCCTCCGCGGAGCTCGCCCGCTACCGGGTGCTCATGGGCGCCACCCTCTTCCTGCTGCTGCTCAGCCTGCTGGATCTCGCCTATGGCCGGATGATGGCGCGCCCCTTGCTGACGGACCTGATGAGTCTCGTCATGGTTGGAGCGCTGCTGGCCACGCTGGTGTTGCTGCGCCGGGCGAGCTCGTCCTCCCTGCCCGCCTGGCTCCTCTGCTCGGTGTTGACGCTGGAGCTCGTCATCTCCCTCTTCCGCAACGAGCCCACCCGCACCCCGCATGCGGCGATCATGCTGAGCCCCTTGCTCGCGCTCTATCTGCTGGGGCCTCGGCGGAGCCTGCCGTTCGCGCTCTTCCTGAGCGCCGTGCTGGGCGTGGCCGTGCCCCTCCTCCACCCCGCCGCCACCCCCGAGGCCCTGCCCTACCCCGCCGCGCATTACTGGATGCTGAACGGCTTCGCCGCCCTCTGTGTGCTGGGGAGCTGGGCGCTGGGCGCGCTCTACAGCACCGCGCACGCTGAGTCCGAGGCCGCCCACCGGCAGACGTTGCGCAGCCTGAGCGAGAGCGAGGGCAAGCTGCTCAGCCTCATCGAGAGCACGGATGATCTGGTGTGCTCGCTCGATCTGGAGGGGCGGCTGGTGACCTCGAACACCGCGGCGAAGCATGCCTTCTTCAGGCTCTTCGGCCAGGAGATCGCCCCCGGGCAATCCTTTTTCCGAAGCACGACCCCCGAGCGCAGGAAGATCTGGGACGAGCGCTTCGCCAGCATCCTCGCCGGAGGGCGCCTGCGCTTCGAGGAGGAGCTCCGGTTCAGTGACAAGAACGCCACCATGGAGACCAGCTTCAACCCCATCCGCGGCGCGGACGGCCGCATCACCGGGGTGACGATCTTCTCCCGCGACATCACCGCGCGCAAAGAGGCCGAGACCCGGCTGGCGGAGCTGCACCGCACCCTGGTGGACATCTCCCGTCAGGCCGGCATGGCCGAGGTGGCCACCGGCGTGCTCCACAACGTGGGCAATACCCTCAACAGCGTGAACGTCTCGGCCCAGCTCATCGCCGACACGCTGCGCAAGCCGCGGGTGGCCCGGCTCGTCCAGACCGTCGAGCTGATGGAGCAGCAAGGCCCGAACCTCGGCGCCTTCCTCGCCTCGGACTCCAAGGGCTGCCAGCTCCTGGCCTACCTCAAGGTCCTCTCCCAGCAGATGGGGGAGGAGCAGCAGGCGCTGCTCCAGGAGATGCAGTCGCTCAACAAGGGCATCGAGCACATCAAGTCCATCGTCAACATGCAGCAGGAGCACGCGCGCACCGTGGGCACCGTGGAGCGGCTGCCCGTGCCCCAGCTCATCGACGAGGCGCTGCGCCTGCACTCCCACTCCATCGAGGGGGCGGGCATCCACATCGAGCGCGACTACGCCCAGGCCCTTCCCATCCTCGTGGACCGGCACAAGCTGCTGCAGATCCTCGTGAACCTGCTGAGCAATGCCCGGTACGCCCTGCTCGAGGCGGGCCGGGAGGACAAGCGCCTGAGCATCCGCGTCCGCGCGACGCCTGACAGCCAGCGCCTGATCATCGAGGTGGCGGACAACGGCGCCGGCATTGCCCCGGAGCACCTGCCGCGCATCTTCAGCCAGGGCTTTACTACCAAGAAGGATGGGCACGGCTTTGGCCTGCACAGCAGCGCCCTGGCCGCCACGGAGCTGAAGGGGCGGCTGTCCTGCGTCAGCCCCGGTCCCGGGCAGGGCGCCACCTTCACGCTGGAGCTGCCCATGAAGGCCGGTGAGCAGGCCGCGGAGCTGACCGTGGCCAGGGCCCGCTGAGCCAGGCCGCGGAGTTCAGAGCGCGGTGCGCATCCACACGGCGCGTACCAGCGGCGCCTCCAGCGCCCCGAGCTTCTGCCGCCCCATCACCACGCCCACCAGCTCCACGCGCGAGCCTCTCGGGAAGTCCTGCGCCCACAGCCTGTCCGGCGCCACGAACACCAGCACGCGCGTGTCGCCCACCTGCACCACGGCGATGTTCTGCTCCTCGCGCCGCTCCAGCACTCCGCGCAGCAGCACCGCCCGCCCCACCAACGACTCGGGCTCCTGGAGCTTGTCCAGGTCCGGGCTGTCCGCCGCGAGCGTGAGCGTTGGCTTGTAGGCCGCCACCGCCTCCTCGAACGAGTTCACGCTCGGCGTGTCGGCGGGCTCCAGCTGCTCGCCTCGCGCGCTCAGCGCCGCATCCAGCACCTTCAGCCGCTCGTCCACCGGAGCGTCCGGGATGACCTTGCACGCCGCCACCCGCCTGCGCAGCGCCTGGAGGTGCTCCGGCTCCTCGCTCGCCAGCGCCGCGGGCTCCAGCGGCTCCGCCAGCGCCCGGCTGCACAGCTTGAACGTCGCCAGCCGCTCCTGATCCTCATCGCTCATGGCCGCCGGCTCGCCGCCCACAAGCACTCCCGTGAAGCTCATGCCTCGCACGTCGTCCGCCGTGAGCTCCAACGTGCCATTCGTGAGAGGACGAGGCTCCGGCGGCGCGCCGGGCCCTCCGGCGAACTCCACCGTGCCGCTGGCCGGCTGGGGACGGCAGGGCGCCTCGCGCAGGCTCACCACCGAGTCCGCCTTGCGCGTCTGCTTCTCCTCGCCCCCCCGCAGCGTCTGGATGAGGCCCATCACCAGCGCCGGAGTCCCGAGCGACAGCAGCACCACGCCCCACACCGTCGCCGCGTCCCGCGAGGACGCGCCGTAGTGGCCGTTGCGATCGATCTCCTTGCTCTTCGGCGCATCCGAGAAGAGCGGGCGCGCCAGCAGCAGGCCCGCGCCCACCGCCGTGTTCGCCGCGCCCGCGCTGATCGCCGGCCCAGCCGAGGAGTCGTAGCGCTCGGTGATGACGTTCTCCACGTACTCCTCGTGCTGCTCGGTGCGGCACACCTCCGAGGTGGTGAAGTGCAGCAGCAGCTTCGGCCACCGCGCCTCCACCTGCGCTGCCAGCGTCCGGTCCCCGAGCGTCACCTCCTTGGAGTAGGTGCGCAGCAGCGGGCCTCGCTCCGTGCGGCGCTCCGACTGCATCGGCGCGCAGCCCACCGCCAGCGCCAGGCCCCCGGCCATCCATTGCTTCCACCTCATGGCTGGCGCCCTCCCAGGAAGTTGATCACGTCCGGACAGCTCTGCAGCACCTCGGCCACGTCCTCGCATGCGGGCGCCCGGTTCGGATCCGTGCTCTGGCGCACCAGCGGCAGGCGGCAGCTCAGGATGCGATCGCGGGAGGGCTCCGAGAAGGCGAACTCCTCCGCGCCACACCCGGTGCGCGCCAGCAGCGTGGACTGGCAGTCATTGTTCCCGAGGGCCAGCTGTTCGTTCACGCCCGGACACGGCCGGGCAAGGCACATGCGGGTGATGACGTCCTGACAGAGCGCGGCGTCCGGCGCGGCCGGCCCGGAGCAGGCAAACACCCAGGCCAGGGGTCCGAGGGCAAGGAGTCTCATGGCCCTTCCACCATAGTCCGCCCGGGGTTAAAGGGCGCGCATGTCCCAGACCTATCTGTCGCTCACCGTCGAGTTGCCCGAGGATCAGTCGGAGGCTGTACAGGATCTGCTCCACGAGACGGGCGCCATGGGCCTCGAGGTGCGAGACCGGGAGGCCCCTCCCATGCCGGGAGTGCGAGGCCCCAACCCCGGCGAGGCCATCGTCATCGCCTACTTCGAGGAGCAGGACACCGCCGAGGCGGCTCGGGAGCAGGTCGCCGGGGACTTCCCGGGCGCCCGGCTGCTGCTGGAGGAGAAGCCCCAGCAGGACTGGAGCAACGAGTGGAAGGCGCTCATCAAGTCGGTGCAGGTGGGACGGCTGTGGGTGGGGCCACCGTGGGAGGCGGACTCGGCGCCCAAGGACAAGGTGCGCATCGTCATCGAGCCGAAGATGGCGTTCGGCACTGGGGACCACCCCACCACCTCGCTGTGCCTGGCGGCGATTGACGCATACCTGGGCTCGCACCCGGGCGCGAGCGTGCTGGACGTGGGCACGGGCACGGGGGTGCTCGCCATCGCGGCGAAGAAGCTGGGCGCGGGGCGTGTGGTGGGCACGGACAATGATCCGATGTCCGTGGAGTTGGCCCACGAGAACGCCGCCGTGAACGGCACGCCCGAGCTGGAGCTGTCCGGCAAGGAGCTGACCCAGGTGAAGGGGCCGTTCGAGCTCGTGGTGGCCAACATCCTGGCCAACACGCTGATCGCCCTGGCGCCGCTGATTGCGCCCAAGGTGAAGGAGCGGCTGGTGCTGGCGGGGGTGCTCGCGCACCAGAAGGCGGAGGTGGAGGCGGCCTACCGCGCCCAGGGGCTCGTCCCCGAGGCCGGCGCGGCGCAGGGCGAGTGGGTGCGGCTGGACTTCCACCGCTGAGCGGGCTCAGGCGGCCGCGGGCTGGGGCTTGCGGCGCAGGAAGATCAGGAAGAGCAGCGCCATGCCCAGGATGCCGGCGAAGGTGATGACGCCATCGAACTCGATGCTGGCGCGGGCGCCTCCTCCGCGCCAGAAGTGCGAGGCGTTGCCATCGAGCGCGGTGACATAGCTGATGGCGAAGTTCGAGGCCGCGACGAAGAGCGTGTACTTGGTGGTGACGGCCACCCCGGAGCTGACCATCTCCAGCACCATGCCAGCGAAGGCCGCGAAGCCCGCGCCGTTGACGAAGCTGTAGGCGAGCGCGCCCCAGATATACGTCGTCGAAGTCATCGGCGCGGCGGCCATGGCGAGGGCGCACAGCCCCGTGGCGCCGCCCATGAGGGCGTAGTTGAGCTTGCGGTTCATCCGGTCCGAGATCCATCCGCCCAGCAGCGAGCCGAGGGCCCCGGCCACGCCCGAGCCCAAGCCATTCACCAGCTCCACCACGTTCTCGGGGGCGTCGTAGGCGCCCGCCATCGCGCTGAAGAGGTTGGTGAGCGCGCCGCAGCTCACCGGCATGAGGCAGAGCACGAGCATGACGAGGCCATCACGGCTGAAGGCCGTACGGAAGAGATCCACCACGATGCTCTTCACGCGCGCCCACGCGATGTGCAGCACGGGAGCGGCGTTCTCGACCTTCTCTCCCTTGTGCTCGATGACCCAGAAGATGCCGACGCCGCTGGCGAGCACGAGGGTGGCCAGGACGATGCCCGTGACTTGCCGGGAGAACTGGCTGGCGAGCCAGATGGCGAGCGCGCCGATCAAGCTGGTGGAGCCCACGTTGCCGGCCATCTGCCATCCGCCCGCGCGGCCCTTGTCCTCGAGGCGGGTGGTGGTGGCCATGAGGCCATTGAGCGCCGCGTGTGCGGTGGTGGCGGCGGCCTGCAAGAGGGTGAGCAGCAGGGTGTAGACGCCCAGGTGCCGGGAGGGCTCGGGAAGGAGCGCGCACGCCAGGAGGAGCAGCGCGGTGAGCAGGGTGGAGACGCCGTACCAGATGCGCCGCCAGGGGCCGAGATCAATGAGCGGCACCCAGAGCAGCTTCCACGCATGAGGAGAGAAGGCGGTGCCGGACAGCACGCCAATGTCCGCGAGCGGCATGCCGTCCTTGGCCAGCCAGTAGGGCACGGCCACCTGGAGGAAGCCGACGGCGGCACCGAACTGGATTTCGAGGAGGCCGAACAGCGGAGGCGAGGACCAACGCGCATCCGTCTGGGTGGCAGGGGGGGCCGTCTCGGTCTCGATCAAGGAGCGCTCGTGAAGGGGAAGAGGGGCTGGAGTATATGCACGCCGGAAGGCTCAAGGGACCTGGCTGCACAGCGTCACGCCCAGGTCCACCCGGTGGACGCACTGCTCCTCGGGATGGCAGGTGTTGGGTCCCTGAGGATCACAAGTACGATGGCAGCGGTCGGCGACGCAGACCTGGCCCGAGGGGCAGGCTGGCAATCCCTCACCGCAAGGGGCGATGCACTCCAAGCGAAGGCTCAGGCTACGAGCCGTGAAGCGCCGGTGGGTGAAGGTACAGCGCGAGCCCTCGGGGCATGACGTGTCCGGACAGTCGTTCCCTCGAACGTGCGCACAGACGGAGATTCCCCCGGCCTCACGAGCGCATTGCAATCCCTCGGGGCACCCACGGCTCTCGCAGGTAGGGACGCACGAGGGGCCATCGAGCCCCTGTTGGCAGAAAAAGCCCTCTGGGCAGTTCGATGCCCCCTGGATGCGACAAGGGCGACCGCACCACCCTCTGTTACATAGCAGGCCTGTCGCGCATCGATCAGGCTCCAGGCCGAGCCCCACCGCGCACACCTCTCCCTCGGCGCGCGCGCCGCCTTGCTGGTCATCGCATCTGCGCAGCGGTGGACCTTCACCCATAATCCGCAAGGTCCGACAGTATTTCCCTGCCCCACACTGCGAATCCGTCTCGCACTCCGTGTTGAGGCAGATGCCACGCCCCATCTTCCCTTCCAGTTCGAGACATCCCAGCGAGGAATCACAGTCTTCGGGTCTCAAGCAGCCCCGCCCGTAGGTAGGGAGACCGCGCGCTTGATCGAGCGGGAGGAAGGGTCTGGCCCCCTGTCCGAGATATGGGATTGGGCGCAGAGCGCTCCAAAGGAGCAGTAGCAAGGGGAGCAGCAAGAGCCCTACGAGAAGGGCCAACGCTACCGTTTGGTATCGCCTGGCTCCTCGCACGTTATCTTGCATGGAGTGACTCGACAGTCTTCGCGCACGATCTTGCCGGGAGGACAGCGCACAGATGGCTCGTCATCTGCTGCGACTCCGTCGGGCACGACCACTGTACCCTTCTGGTGAGCATTCGCGTCCACATCCTGCAAGACAGCCTGCCGGAGGGTGGTGGCGCAGCCCGTGCTGAGTATGAGCAGCAGCCCCCAGACTCGTGCATCCACGCCCCGAAAGTTCTCGATGATGGCGGAGGTGAACATACCCGCCTTCTAGCAGAGGTCCTTCCCGGGTAGCTTCTCGTCCTCGCTTGGAGAAGTCGACTTCTCAGAACGGTGGACAGTCCTCCCAGGACGTGCGGACCCAGCTCGTGGGCCCGTTCCTCTCCTGGCTGCGCGCTCATGGCCAGGACCCGAGCCCCCTCCTCCGCGAGTTCTCCCTGCCCGCCGACGTCGAGTCCGTCCCGGAGATCAGTCTCCCGCTCTCCACCCTCCGCGCCTTCCTGGAGGCCGCCGAGCTGCGCTCGGGAGATCCGTTCATTGGCCTCCATGTCGCCCAGGCCTTCAAGCGCGGTACCTACGGGCTCGTCGAGTACATCGCTCGGGCCTCCTCCACCCTCCGGGAGACGTTCCATCGGATCGCCCGGTACATGGCGCTCCTCAATGACCGCATGGTCGCCTCCTTCCAGGAGACCGCCTCCACCGGCACCTTCACCTATGGCGTCCCCGGCGAGCCCCTCTCCTATGGCCGCCATGCCAATGAGTTCGGCCTCGCCCTCTTCGTCCATGTCGGCCGCCAGCTCGCCGGGCAGCCGTGGAATCCCCTCTCCGTCACCTTCGCCCATCCGGCTCCGCGCGACTGCGCTCCCCTCACCGCTCACTTCGGCGTCGTCCCCTCCTTCGGCGGCGGCATGAACGTCCTCACCCTCGCTGCCTCCACGCTGGACCTGCCTGTGACCTCCGCGGACCCCGTCCTGCTCTCCGTCCTCGAGCGCGCCGCCGGGACTCCGCCTCCGCGAGACTCCGCTCCGCCCGGCTTCGTCCAGCGCGTGCACGAGGCCATCCGCGCCTCGCTCCGCGACGGCGCTCCCAAGATGGAGACCGTCGCCAAGCAGCTCCATGTCAGCGCTCGCACCCTCCAGCGCCGCCTCGCCGAGCACCACACCTCCTTCCAGGATGCCGCTGACGCGGTGCGTAGCGAGCTGGCTCGCCAGTACCTGAGAGACCCGCACCTGGGCATCAGCGAGGTGGCCTTCCTCCTCGGCTACTCCGAGATCAGCACCTTCGACCGCGCCTTCAAGCGCTGGACCGGGATGACTCCTCGCGAGTTCCGCGGCTGAACCCTGGCGTCTTCCGCCAGCAATTTGGCGCCTCCGGCCAGGAAATCCTCCCCGGTTTGCCCTACCTTTGTCTCATCCACTCCTTCCGCCGCACCGGCTCCTTCGAGGACCCCGCCATGCTCAATCCCCGCCTCCAGGCCCTCTTCGACGACTACGCCTCCTCCCACCGCCACCCCACCAACCGCCTCACCCACAAGATCGCCATCCCCGTCATCGTCCTGCACGTCGTGGCGATGCTCGACTGGGTCCGGCTCGTCTCCGTCCCCCTCATCCCCGGCGGCGTCCTCACGCTCGGCATCGTCGCCTGGGTGCTCGCCACCCTCTGGTACCTGCGCGCGGACCTGAAGCTGGGGCTCATCGTCTCGGCCGCCGCCGCGCTGTGCTTCCCCATCGGCCGCATGATCCCCATGTGGGGTGTCATCGCCATCGCCGCGGGCGGGTGGCTTATCCAGCTCGCCGGCCACGCCGTCTGGGAGAAGAAGTCTCCCTCGTTCTTCACCAACCTCGTGCACGCGCTCGTGGGTCCTCTGTTCTTCGTCGCCATCCTCACGGGCGACTACTCCGTCAAGCCCGCGCAGATCGATCCCTCCGCCTCGCGCGCCTGAGCCGCTGGGAGCCCCTGCCATGAGCTTCGCCCTGAAGATGCGCGCCTGGATGCCGCTCCATGAGAACGGCGTCTGCCGCGCCGCCCACCTGCTCGGCGGCTACCTCTTCGTCTTCGCCCTGCTCGTGCCCCTGTCCTGGGCCCGGCTCGACGTGGGCGGGCTGTCGCTCAGCGCGGCCCAGGCCCTGGTGCTCGCCGTCGCCGTCTACTCCCTCACCCTGGAGTGGACCGCTGGGCTCCTCGCCTCGCTGCTGCTCGTGCCGGCGTTCGCCGCCGCCCAGGCCGTGTCCCTGCTTCCCACCGGCACCGCGCTCGGCGTCGCCTTCGGCGTGATGGCCTTCCGCTTCGCCATCGTCGTCGGCAGCCACGTGCTCTTCGAGAAGAAGACGCATGGCCTGTCCCTCGGCGGCCCGGTCCTCTTCTTCGTCGAACCCGTCTACCTCTTCACCCTCGGGCTGTTCGCGCTCGGCTTCAAGCGCGAGCTGCTGCGCGAGGTGGACGTGGCTCAGGTGCCCGTCGGCTCGGCCTGAAACACCGTCGAGGGCGCCGGCTCCCGGCCCTTCAGCGTGTAGAGCACCACCGCCTCCTGGCGCCCCTTCACCCGCTCCTCGCCCACGCGCTCGCCCTGGAAGCGCCCGCCCGAGCGCTTCCAGGTGCTCTCGCTGACGAGGATGTCCGTCCCCACCACCTTCGTCAGCCCCTCCACTCGCGAGGCCACGTTCACCGCGTCGCCGATGACGGTGTACTCGTGCTGCCGCGTGCCGCCCAGCATCCCCGCCGCCACCACGCCCGTGTGCAGCCCGATGCCGATGCGCAGCTCCGGCTCGCCTCGCTGCCGGCGCCAGGCGTTGAGCTCCACCAGCTTCGCCCGCATGTCGAGCGCCGCCCGCATCGCCTGCTCCGCGTGGTCCTCGGTGTGCTCCGGCACGCCCCAGCACGCCATCATCCCGTCCCCGAGGAACTTGTTCACCATGCCCTGGCGCTCCAGCACGATGTGCGTCATGTGGCCGAAGTAGTCATCCAGCAGCGCGAGCACCACCTGCGGCGGCAGCGTCTCGCTCAGCGTGGTGAAGTCTCGAATATCGCTGAAGAGGATGGTCACCTCGCGCTGCACCGGCATGAGCGAGGTCTCGCCGTTCTTGACGATGCGGTCGGCCACCTGACGCGGCAGGAAGCGCGAGAGGTTGTCCAGCCCTCGCAGCTCCAGGAACATGCCGCGCACGGCCCGGTTCGTCTCCGCCAGCAGCAGCCCCAGCGCGATGAAGCACCCGAGCACGAAGCTCACCCGCCCGGCCGAGTGATTCCCCGTCACCCAGCACAGCAGCATGTACCCCGCCGCGCCGAGCATCGTGGACACCAGCACGTGGAGCCGGCTGTAGCGCATCACCGAGAAGGTCACCAGCACCGCGCTGCAGGCGGTGAACATGGCCCCATCGAACACGCCGTTGAGCTGGTACGAGCGCCAGGACATGGCCACCAGGAAGCAGATGTCCACCGTCATGGTGAAGAACGGCCACCAGAAGGAGCGCCGCGGGGTGGGCTTCTGCCGGATGAGATAGATGAACGTGGCCACCGCGAAGGCCATGTAGACGCGCCCCACCCACATCCGAATGGGATCGAGGATCATCGCCTCGCCGAACAGGCGGGTGATCCCCGTCTGGCTCAGCGCCAGCAGTCCAATCAGCGCCAGCCGCACCCACCCCACGCGGCGCTCGCCTCGGAGCGCTCCCACGGCGAGCACCTGCTCTTCGTTGTCGCGGGCGGCCGCCTCGAAGCGGGCCACCGTCGTCCCAGTGCCGGGCTTCCGGCTCGTCCAAATGCGCTGGATCATCGTCTCGCTCCCGGGGCTCTCAGTGGAACCGCAGCTCGCCCGCGGCGCGGAGGGAACCGATGACTTCCCCACGCGTGTTGCGTAGCACTGGCTCCACGTGGTGCGTCAGCCCCTCCACCGGCAGCGGCTGCCCGGCGCGCGCCAGCACCTGCCGCAGCACCGCCAGCAGCGCGGGCGGCGAGCAGCGCCCGTCCCCATCCTCCACCTTGAGCGTCACTCCCAGCCCCAGCGTGGGGAGCGCCGCGCTGTAGACACCCTCGGCGCCCACCTTGGCCAGCACCGTGCCTCGGCACGCCGTCATCAACTCCGTGCACAGCCGGCCCGTGCCCGCCACCAGCGCCGGGTGCGCCCACAGGGCCTCGCGCAGCCGCCGCGCCGCCGGCTCCTGCGAGGTGCCCAGCCGCGCGTACGCCGTGGCCATGGCCGCCAGCGGCAGGCCGAAGCACACCGCCGTGCAGCCATCCACGCCCAGGCGCAGCTCGCCACGAGCCACGCCCGTCCACCGGCACACCTCCTGGAGGATGCGCTCCTGCACCGGGTGGTCCAGGCGCGAGTAGCCCTCCGTGGGCCAGCCGTGGTGCCGCGCCAGCGCCAACATCCCCGTGTGCTTGCCCGAGCAGTTGCTCCACTTCGGCGTCAGCTTCACCCCGCCGCGCGCCACCTCCTCGGCCACCGCCGGGTTGAGCGGCGGGTGCGGCCCGCAGGCCAGCTGCCCCTCCTCGCAGCCGCAGGCGCGCAGCATGGCCTCGGCCAGCTCGCGGTGGCCGGGCTCGCTCGAGTGCGAGGCACACGCCAGCGCCAGCTCCCGGGTGCCGAAGCTCCAGCGGTCCGCCGCGCCATCCATCACCAGCGGCAGCGCCTGGAAGGGCTTGGCCGACGAGCGCCAGAAGGTGACCAGCCCGGGCTCTCCCGCCGAGGCCACCAGCTTCCCCTCCATGTCGGTGACGGCCACCGACACGCGGTGGACGGATTCGACGAAGCCGGAGCGGGTGGACTCGATGGTGAGCAGGGACATGAGGCCTGGGGCTCTACCATAGCGGGAGGCCCAGAGGAGACGCTGGTGGGAGCGGTGGCTTCCTGCTGAACTCGGGGACCAGCCAGCCTGCCTGCCCGGAAGGGAAGCCCCGTGGTCCGCCTCTTCGCCCCAGTCCCGGAGACTCCTCCCGCCGAGGTGGTGCTCACCGGCGATCGCCGCCACTACCTGCTGCATGTCCTGCGGCTCGCGGAGGGCGCCTTGCTGGAGGTGTTCGACGGCACGGGCCGCGCCTTCGAGGCCCGCGTGGCCCGCGTGGACGCGCAGGAGGTGCGCCTCTCGCTGGGGCCTGCCCGGAGCGCGCCGCCGCGCCGCGCGGTGAGTGTGCTGCAGGGGCTGCCCAAGGGCGACAAGCTCGAGTGGGTGCTGCAGAAGGGCACCGAGCTGGGCGCCGCCGCCTTCTACCCCGTGGCCACCGCGCGCAGCGTGGTGAAGCTGGAGCCCCGGCGCGCCGAGGAGCGCACCGCGCGGTGGACGAAGATTGTCGAGGAGGCCGCGCGCCAGTGCCGGCGCAATGACGTGCCCCCGGTGCACACGCCCCAGCCCCTGCTGGAGGCCGCGCGAGCGCTCGCGCCGGGCACCACCCTGCTGGTGTTGGATGAGGAGGAGACCGCGGTGCCCCTGGGCGAGGCCTTCCGCGCCTGCTCGCCCCAAGCGCCCGTGGCGCTGGTGGTGGGCCCCGAGGGCGGGCTGGCACGAGAGGAGGTGGCGGCGCTCGTGGCGCTGGGGGCGCGCGGGGTCAGCCTGGGAGCGCGAATCCTCCGCACGGAGACGGCGGCCCTGGCCGCGCTCGCGGTGATGGCCCACCTGGATGGAGAACTCGGATAGCAGCCAGGAGAGCCAGCGCTCGCCTTGCGCAGGGTGCCTCCCTCTATCCGCATTCCTACGTTTCCTGCGTCCGGGGCCAGACACGGCCCCCGCGAACAGGAGAACCTCTACATGGGTATCATTGCGTTCATCATCATTGGTCTCATCGCGGGTCTCATCGCTCGCGCCATCCTGCCGGGCCGCCAGAGCATGGGCCTGGTCGCCACCACGCTGCTGGGCATGGTGGGCTCGCTCGTGGGCGGCCTCGTCGGCTCGCTCTTCGAGAGGGATGGCCGCCTCTTCGATCTGCGCCCGTCCGGCCTGATCATGTCCGTCATTGGTGCCATCGTCGTCCTCCTGCTGGTGGGGGCAGCGGGCCGGCGCCGCATCCATGCCTGAGTGTGAGGTGCCCCACACGTCCTGTCCCGAACGGACAGGTGGCGGAGGGGGGTGAGCCCCTGACGGTTCCTCAACCAAGGAGCCGCCGGGGGCTCGCGCTTTTCTTGCCCCAGGCGCAAGGACGTCCTTACATGTAGCACCCGCCGTCGCTGCCTGGAGGAACCGTTGTCCAAGTGCCTGAAGTGCGGAGCTGAACTGCCGCCCGTGGGCGAGTGTCCTGCCTGCGCCGCCGTCGCCGTCGCCGCGAGCAAGCCGGCCCCCCCCGCCGTGCCCAGCATGCTCGACAAGGACATCCAGATCGACCGCCGGCAGACGCCGGAGCGCACCCCGGCGGTCCCCGGGCCCGCGGTGCCCAGCTTCTCGGATCTGGCGCGCCCCGCCTCGCCTCCGGGGATGACGCCCGCGCGTCCGACTCCCGCGGTGGCTCCGGCGCAGCCGCCGGCCCGTGTGGCCGCGCCGCCCCCGCCCCCGCCGAGCCCGATGCCTTCCCAGGCCAGTGCGGCCCCGCGGCCTCCGGCCATGGCTCCGGCGCAGCGGCTCCCAGTGCCGCCTCCGATGCCCGCGGCCCAGGCGACGCCTCCCGCCATGACTCCGGCGCAGCGGCAGCCGTTCCTGTCTCCGACGGCGCCCACTCCGCCGATGCGGATCCCCGTGCCGCCCTCGATGCCGCAGTCCCAGGCGAGCATCCCGACTCCGCCGATGCGGATCCCCGTGCCGCCCTCGATGCAGGCTCCGAGA
>NZ_JBJMQP010000014.1:0-31272 GCF_045802625.1 Hyalangium sp.
ACCCGAGGAGGCCCCTGCCGAGCAGGAAGCCTCCGAGGCCGCGCCGCTCGCCTCGACGGGAACCGACGGCGAGTAGCCCTTCCCTCGCCTCCGCGGGCTTGCAGCGAGGGAAGGACTCGAGGCGGCTTTAGCGACGGTGCCTGTGACCGGGGTGCATCTGGTCGTGCATCTGGCTGAGCCGGGCCGCATCCGGAGCCAGCGCCTCCAGCCCCGCGCGGTCGCCCGTGGCCTTGTAGATGTGCTCCAGCCGGGAGCAGAGATCGATCGCCAGGTGGATGTCTCCGTCCTGCTCGGCCTGCATCATCATCGGACGGGCCCGGGCGGTGGCCTGAGGCCAGGCCGCCAGGTGAATCAACCCATCCACCGCGAGCAGCCGAGCCAGCGGCGTCCGCGCCGTGTCGGCCGTCACCGTCTCCAGGTCCAGCACGGCCGCGTCCCGCTCGCCCTTCGAGGCCCGGACGATGGCGGTGGCGATGCCACGGCGGTCGGGCAGGAGGAACTCCTCGAACTCGGCGAACGCCTCCGCGTGCTGGACGTGGCCGGCCCTCGAGAGCGTCTCCGCCATCGAGTCGAACATCTCGGCCACCTTCTCATCGAAGCCGCCGAGCGCGCGCTCGATGAACGCCATCAGGGGCTGGCCCTTGTCATCCTTCGGCGTGCGCTGGCGGATGGCATTCATGCGCTCGAAGGCGGCGGCCACCGGGGCGTCCTGCTTGCCCTCGAGCAGCGACGTCAGCGAGCCCATCAGCTGGGCCAGGGCCTCCGAGAACTCGTGCGGCGCGAGGCGCTCGGGCACCCAGCGGCGCCACAGCTCCTCGGCGGCGGCCCACGGAAAGGGCTTGAAGGGACCGGTGCCCTTCCACTTCTTGCCCCACTCCACGCCAATGTCCTGCGGCCAGGAGGACTCGGCGAGCTTCTTGAAGTCCGCCTCGGCCACCGGGACGCCGTAATGCCCCAGGGTGCCGAGGATGGCCTCCGTCGAATACCCCTCGAGTCCCTTGTTCTGCCACGCCTTGTCCACGCGCTCGGTGCTCACCGGTTCTCCTCGTCGCGCCAGTCCGCCGGCGCCAGCGGCCTTCTAGCAGAGCGCGGAGGAGCGCGGCGCAAGACGTTCACCGTCCCGGCGCCATGTGTGCACACGCCTACGAGGGCCGGACATCCACCGCGGCGGCCGAGGCCTCCGCCGAGGTTGGTGCCACCGCGGGCACGGTAGGCCAGACGGTGGGGTTGCGCCGGCCGTCCTCGACCCGCCGGGCCAGGTACGGCACGCAGCCCCGAGCCTCGAAGGCCCGCTTGAAGGCGGCGAAGCTCCCTCCGGCCTTCCACGCATCCAGGGTGGCCAGACCCGCCTCCGGGCCGCACTGGGCAAGCATGTACTCCACCCAGGCCCAACGAGCGGACGTGGGCCGCACCTCGGCGCGGCCCTTGAGCCCTCGCCGCAGCCGCTCCAGCTTCGCCTCCACCTCGCGGATGCCCGCGAAGGGCGCCCCGTCCAGCGGCGTGTTGCGCTTGGCCACGAAGGGCGCCACGCCCAGCGCCACGGGGATGATGCGCGACAGCTCCGTGGTGAAGCGGACCAGCTCGTCAATGTCCGCGTCCTCCTCGTACGGCAGGCCGACGACGTTGTAGACCTTGAGCTGCCTGAGCCCCGCCGTGCGCGCGAAGTTCGCCGCTCGGACGATCTGCGCCTCCGAGTGCTTGCGGTCCACCAGGTCGCGCATCTTCTGCGAGGCCCCATCCGCGGCCACCGTGAGGTTGGTGGCCCCTCCGCGGCGCAAGGTGTCCACCAGCTCCTGGGTGAGCCGATCCGCGCGCAGCGAGGACACGCCCACCTCACGGCCTGAATCCACGAGGGTGCGCAGCAGCTCCACGATGCGTGGGTGGTCCGTCACCGCGGCACCCACCAGCCCCACGCGCCGAGCGTTCTCCGGGACGAGCGACAGCACCCGCTCGGGAGGCACCGTCCGCATGCCGCCGTTGGTGGTCCGCCGCATGACGCAGTAGTGGCAGCCACGCGAGCACCCGCGCTCGGGCTCGATGAGGAACATGGAGCGCAGCTCCGTGTTCGGGGTGATGATCTGCGAGCGAGCAGGCAACCGCGCATCCGCCGCCTTGGAGACGAAGTAGCGAGCCCCTCCCCTCCCAGGCACCCGGAAGCCGGGCGTGCGCGCCAGGAAGCTCAACAGCGCCTCTCGATCCATGGAGGAGGCTGCGTCCAGCAGGGTGTGGATGAGCTCCTCCGCCTCGCCCTGGACGAGCACGTCCACGAAGGGCTCTAGCGGATCCGGGTTGGAGAAGGTCAGCGGCCCGCCCGCGACGATGAGCGGATGGCGCTCGCTCCGCTCCTCTCTCAGCAGCGGTAGCCCCGCCAGCTCCAGCAGGGAGAACACCCCGGTCAGCTCCAGCTCGTACGCCACCGAGAAGGCCAGCATGGGGAAGCTGGAGACAGGGGTCTCGGACTCGTAGGTGAAGAGCTGAGTCCGGGTGCGGCGGTACGCCTCGACGTCGTCCGGCAAGAAGACGCGCTCGGCGGAGGCGCCCGGGTGCAGGTGGATCTCCCGGTAGATGGTCTGGTAGCCGAGCGAGCTCATCCCCACGTGGTAGGGGCTCGGGTAGCAGAGGGCCACCCGGTAGGGCGCCTCCTTGCGGAGCGTGCCCTGCTCGTCGGCGATCCGCCCGCGCACGGCTTCAATGAGTGAGAAACGGCCCTCCATGCTCCTCCAACGTGGGTCCAACCCTCTCTAAACACCGCGGCCCCGGACGGCCACTCCCAGGAGGGAGGGCAGCCGGGGCCGCAGGAACTTGTTCAGCGGGAATTCAGCCTACCGATCAATCTTGAACGACGGGATCGGCTTGGACGGCACGCAGATGCCCAGACCGGCGTCGCACTCCACCGCGAAGTCCGGGTTGATGCCCGAGCCCTCGCCGCAGAGATCCGCCGGCTTGGACGACTCGGGATCGCACGGGGTGGCCGGCCAGATCGCCCGCACCGTGTACTGCGCGGTGCAGTTGTCTCGGGTGTAGGTCAGGTCACCCGACAGCTGGGTGCCCGGCGCGTCCGGAGCAGAGTACACCTTCACGTTCTCGAACTGGTACGTGATGGTGGTCGCCGCCTCAGACGAACTCGCGCCGGCGTTGACCGACGCCGCCGAGAAGTCCGTGGCCGAGCAGAAGTCCTGCGCGTCCGTGGTGTCCGACAGCTTGCCCACTGCCGTCTGGAGGTACGGGTCGCCTGGATCGCGCGCGGCGCGCGAGTACAGGCCGCGAGGCCGGATGGTCAGCACCGACGAGTTGGCCTTCTCCGGATCGGTGAACTTGAACACACCCACGGTCTCGCCCTTGATGATCTTCGCCTGGCAGTCCGAGGAGATGTTCTGGCCTTCCTTCAGGTCGTACTTCGCGAACCAGTTGGCGAAGCTGGCATCCTGAACGATGCAGCCTGCGCTGGGCTGATCGAAGTTGCAGCCCGTCATCAGCATACCCGCGCCGAGGAACGCCGCGGCCACGGAAACGATGTTCTTGATCATGATTCTTGAGTTTCCTTTAGATCGGATCGTTGCCGAGCCTTAGAAGGTGTACCGGAGGCCGATGCGGAACTGCCGCGGCGCCTGGTACTGGTTCGGCTGCTTGAAGTTCGGGTTGACCTGGTCCGCGGTCAGGTAGGTCGGGCTCTCCTTGTCGCCCACCGGATCGCCCGTGTTGATGATGACCCTGTCCGGCACATCGCCCGGCTTGCCACCGACCACCGGGTAGATGGACTCGAAGGTGTAGGACTCATCCACGCGGGTCGTCGTCTGGAAGTTGAACAGGTTGAACACGTCCAGGGTGACCGACGCCACCTGGTCCTTGCCGATGCGGTAGTTGAAGCCCACGTTGGAGTCGATGGTGTTGACCCACGGGGTGCGGCCACCGGAGCCGCGCGGCAGCACGTAGGCCTCATCCTGGCCGTAGTCCGGGTGCGCGCCCAGGTAGTTGATCGGCGTGCCGGAGTTGCCGCGGTAGGACATACCGATGCTGGCCGACAGCGCGTTGGTGAAGTTGAGCTCCTTGGCGCCGAACAGCTTCACCGAGTGCGTGCGGTCGAACGGCAGCAGGCCCATGCGGTTGGGCAGCAGGCTGATCAGGTCGAAGTCCGAGAGGATGTTCGGATCGAGCTGGTTGGTCACCGGGCTGAACAGACCGGGGTAGTTACCGTACAGGCGCGACCAGGTGTAGCTGGCCTGGGCCAGCCAGCCGTCCGCGAAGGTGCGGTTCAGGTACAGGGTGACCGCGTCGTAGTTGCGCACCGGCTTCGGGAAGTCCTTGGCGAAGCCCTGGTTCGGGTTGCCGAGGAAGTACGTGTTGCCGTTGTCGCGGCTCATGTCCTCGATGACCGAGCCCATGTTGCGGTGGGTGTAGTTGGTACCGAAGCGGGTGTTGGCCAGCACCTCGTACTCGCCGCCCAGCACGTACTCGTTGGAGGACTGCGGCTTGAGGTTCGGGTCCACCGGCTCGTTCTCCACCTTGCCGCCGTTGAAGAGGCGGTTCGGGTTGGAGCTGTTCTCGGTGCGGCCAGCCAGGTACTGCGCGTCCGCGCAGCCACCGCGCTGCCCCTCGAGCGTGGAGGGATCGCAGCCGTTGGTGCCCTCCGCGTTGTTGGGCGCCACGTGCACGGCGGTGTAGCGGCGCTCCGGCGGGAACGCGCGGTCCAGCATGTTGAGCGGAACCTGCTCGTAGTACTTGGCGACGTTGACGAAGAACTTCATGCGGCCGTTGGCCAGCGGATCCACGATGGCGCCCACGCGCGGCGACAGCTGGTTGCCCAGCACCAGCGCCAGCTGGCCGTTACCGCCGTACATCGCCTGCACGTCATAGCGAACGCCCGCGTTCACCGTCACGCGCTGCGCGATGGACCAGCTGTCCTGCAGGAAGCCGCCCACCGTGGTGCTCTTGGAGGTGGACTCCTGGATGGACTGCACCACCGCCGAGTCCGGGCCCGTCTGGTAGCCGTAGCGGCGGAAGTCGTTCCAGCCGTACACGCCGGACGGAATGGCCTTGCCCGTGCGAGGATCAATGCGGCCCTGGAGGCTGATCTCCTGGAAGAACACGCCGCCGCTGTAGGCCTTGCGCTGAGCGTAGGAGAGGAACTCGCTATCGATACCCGCCTTGAACACATGGGTGCCCAGCGCGTTGAGCAGATAGGTCGCCTTGGCGTTGACCTGGTAGCGGTCCAGCTTGCCATCCGACAGGAAGCCCGGGCCACCGACGGCGTAGTTGTTCACCGGGCAGGCATCCGCCTGAGTGCCATCCGCCAGCGTCACGTCGCAGTACTGCTCGGCGTGCGGCACGGTCTCGAAGGTGGTCAGCGGGCGCTCGTTGACGTAGTTCACGCGCGAGAGGCCGGAGGTGCCATTGCCGGTGATGTCACCCAGCTCGCTGCCGTCCGACGGCAGGGTGGAGGCAACCTGGTGGAAGTAGCCCGCGTTCACGTCCAGGAGGACCTTCTTGTCCGCGAAGGCACCAGCGTACTTCAGGCCCACCGCCGTGGTGCTGGCGAGCTGCTCGGTGAGGCCGAACGCGCCGGGGCGCGCCACGCGGGCGGCCGGCAGAGCGCCGCTGCGGGGATCGATCACCAGCTTGCCATTGCCGCCCGTGCTGGACGGGGTGCCGGTGATGGACAGCGAGATGTTGTGATCCTGGTTGATGAGGTAGGTCAGCTTGCCCATGTACTGGAAGCTGCGCGCGTCCGCGAAGTAGTTCTTGCTCGCGTCCGGGATGGGCGTCACCAGCGCGTGGCCCTGCGCGTCACGCAGCTTCTCGCCCGTCTCCGGGTCCAGCTGGAACGCGTTGATGCCGCGGGTGTGGGTGTAGCGGGTGAAGGAAGGAGCAAAGCCGGCGAAGAACCACAGCTTGTCCTGGAGGATGGGACCGCCCAGGGTGGCGCCGATGTCGCCCAGGTTCTTCAGCGTGTTGACGCCGGAGATAACGGAACCCTCGTCGATGACGAGCTTACGGTCACCCTCGAGGGCGCCCGGGGTCAGGTTGCCGAACACGGAGCCGTGGAACTCGTTGGAGCCCGAGCGGGTGACCGCGTTGATCACGCCGCCGGTGGAGCGGCCGAACTCAGGCAGGTAGCCGCCGGTGACGACGTTCACGTCCTGCACGAACTCGATAGAGAGCGGGCTGGCGTTGATGCCGAAGGCCGGATCGTTGGTGGACAGGCCGTCCACCACGTAGCCGTTCTCAGGAGAGGTCGCGCCGTTGATGGACACGCCGTACTGATCGTTCTGGGCGCCAGGCGCCAGCTCGGCCAGGGACTCGAAGGAGCGGGCCGCGCCACCCTTGCCGCCAGGGCGGTTCACGGCGATGCGGCGGATGAACTCCTGATCCACGTTCACGCCCGTCGTCGTGGAGCCCACGTCGATGGTCGGCGGGGTGCCGGCAACCTCGATCACCTCGGTGAAGGCCTCGGGCAGCAGCTCCACGTTCACGCGGATGGTGCGGTTGAGGCGCAGCTGGATGTCAGAGCGAGCGAACGGCTTGAAGCCCTGAGAATCGAACCGCAGGGTGTACACACCCGGCGGCAGTTGGGGAATGCGATACTGGCCGCTCTTGTCGGTCACCACCGTCTGCTCACCCTGTAGGTTGGGTGAGGTCGCGGTGACGACCACATCGGCCAGCGGCGCCTTGTTAGCGGCAGGGTCAGCGTTGACGACCGTACCGATGATGACGCTGCTTGAGGACTGCGCCAAAGCCGCGGACCCGAACAACAGGCCTGCGACCAGCAAAACTCCGGTTTCCCGGAGCATACGGGTTACTCTCATGCCGGACCCCTCCAAGGTGGGCGGATGCAACCAAAAATGGCCTACGAAAATACAAGAGGTCGGTAAGTTGTCAATAGACGGTTGCTTTTTGGCAACTACTGGGGCATTGGCCGGGTTCGTCCGTCGCCTCCCGGACGCCTCGCTTGAACCCGGACCGCGTTTCTGTATTGTGGCACGCCTTTGATCCGGCGGGGCTGAATGGGTCGCCCACTGGTGTAGAGGAGTGATCGCGCATGTTTGACTCTGTCCTTGACCGCGGCCAGGCGCCCAAGGCCCGCTTCGGCACCGGAGCGGTGATCTCGGTGGTGCTGCATGTGGGTCTGGTGGCGCTGGCCATCTGGATCTCCCTGCGCCCGCCTCCCCTGGAAGAGAAGGAGGTGGAGGTCACCTTCAAGGCCGCCATGGCGCCTCCTCCCCCTCCCCCGCCTCCGCCTCCGCCTCCGGCCAAGCCGAAGACGCAGCCCAAGAAGCCCAAGCCCAACGTGATGACTCCTCCCAAGGAGATCCCCCAGACCAAGCCCCCGGAGAAGGAGCCCGAGCCCGAGCCCGAGAAGTCCGAGCAGGATGTCGAGAGCGACGAGGGCGGCGTCGAGGGTGGCGTGGTGGGCGGTGTGGTGGGCGGTGTGCTCGGTGGCGTGCTCGGTGGCCAGGTGGGCAGCACCGGCACGGACGTGCTCCCGTTCGGCGCGGGAATGACGCGCCCGGAGAAGATGTCTGGTCCTCTTCCTCAGTATACGCGCGAGGCGCTCGAGGCCCATGTGGAGGGCCTGATGATCGTCAAGTGCGTCATCACGACCGAAGGCAAGGTGGAGAAGTGCCGGATCATCAAGCCGCTGCCCCACATGGAACAGGCGGTGATGGACGCGCTGTACGCGCAGCGGTACAAGCCCGTCACGTTCCAGGGCCGTCCAGTCCAGGTTGACTACACCTTCAACATCAAGCTGAGCCTCCCGCGCTAGCAAGCGGGCGGCCCTCGCCTTGTCGTCATAACAGCTGTTACCCCCCCGCGCTCGTGGAGGAGCGCTTTCACCGCCATGCACTTCTCGCTGATCGAAATCTGGAACTCCACGGGCACCTTCGCCCGTATCATCATCTTCACGCTGGCCATCATGTCGGTCTCCTCGCTGGTCGTGATGGCCGAGCGCATGGTGGTCTTCCGCAAGACGCGCGCGGACTCGCGCTCGTTCGCGGCGAAGATGGGGGCCATCCTGGCCAAGGGTGATCTCGGCACCGCGTCCGAGACGAACCTGGGCAAGGACGTGGGCCATCTGGGCCGGGTCATCAACTCGGGCCTGACGGCGTACAAGGTCAGCCGCAACCAGCGGGACGTGGCGGTGGAGTCCGTGGCGCGCGCCCTGGAGCGCCAGGCTCAGCGCGAGGTGCAGAGCATGAAGCGCGGCCTGGGCGTGCTGGCCACCGTGGGCTCCACGGCGCCCTTCGTCGGTCTGCTCGGCACGACGATGGGCATCATCAACGCCTTCCAGCTCATGGCCGAGTCCGGCTCGGGCGGTCTGGGCACCATCTCGGCCGGTATCGCCGAGGCGCTCATCACCACGGCGTTCGGCCTGCTGGTGGCCATCCCCGCGGTGGTGGCCTACAACTTCCTGCAGGGCTGGGTGGACGCTCGCTCGGTGGACATCTCTGAGTCCTCCAACGAGTTCCTGGACGTGGTCGCTCGCAACATGACGGGCGGCGCGGGCCACTCTCACCAGCAGTCGGCCTGATCCAGGCGCCCTCGCGGCCCGCCCGAGCGTTCGAGAGGCCCCCGTGTTGGGGGCCTCCCCGCGCGGCGGGCCGCTTCATCCTAGCCCCCGTCCAGAAAAGCCCCAGGTGCATTCATGGGAATGGCAGCAGGTTCCAAGCAGGGCATCAAGAACGAGATCAACATCACTCCGCTGGTGGACGTGGTGCTGGTGCTCCTCATCATCTTCATGGTGATCACGCCCATGCTCCAGCGTGGCAAGTCCGTCTCGCTGCCCAAGGCGACGAACATCGAGAAGGACAAGTCGGAGACGGATCCGATGATCCTCTCGGTCACTCCGGACAAGAAGATGTTCCTGGAGAACGACGAGTACGACGCGGCGGGTCTGGAGAAGAAGCTCCGCGAGGAGCTGGAGGCCAACCCGACCAAGCGCATCCTGCTCAAGGGTGACAGCTCGCTCCAGGTGGGCGACGTGCGCAAGACGATGGACATCGCCCGCAAGGCGAAGGCCAAGAGCATCGCGCTGGGCGTCGAGGAGCTGAAGGAATAGCCATGTCCGGAATCAAGAAACGCCAGTGGGTCAAGCCTCAGACTCCGCCCAACTCGGACATCAACGTCACGCCGCTGGTGGACGTGGTGCTCGTGCTGCTGATCATCTTCATGGTGATCACGCCGCTGCTCGAGAAGGACATCGAGGTCAAGGTCCCCGACACCGAGGTCCAGGAGCAGAACACGCCTCCGCCGGATGATCAGCTCGTCGTCTCGCTGGACGAGCAGGGCAACCTCAAGATCAACACCGAGGCGATGCCTTCCCAGGAGGAGTACGTCAACCGCCTGAAGAAGATGCTCGCCGCCAAGGCGAAGGACGAGCGCGTCGTCTTCTTCATGGCCAACGACAAGACGAACTACGGCAAGCTCATCGTCGCGCTGGACGGCGCCAAGGCGGCCGGCGCCCGCGTGCTGGGCATGGCCACCGAGGATCTGCCGCAGGGCGCGGTGGTTCCCGGCGCCGAGGGCGGTGCGGCTCCCGCTCCCGAGGCTCCGCCGGCACCGGCTCCCGCTCCGTAGCGCGGGCGCCGTTCCCAACCCAGGGCTCGTCGGATACATTGGGCCACCTCATGGCCGACGAGCTCCTGGTTTTCGAACAGACGATTGAAGCACTGTTCGTGCGCGCGCTCAGTGGACGGCTGACGCCCGAGTGCCGCGCCCGGCTCCGCCAGGCCGGCCTGGACGTGGATCAGAAGATCAAGCCGGCCTACTCCTTCGACGCCTGGATGACGTTCATCCGCATCGCGGCGGAGGAGCTGCACCCGGGCGAGCCCCTGCCCATGGCCACCTTCAAGCTCGGGGAGATCTACGTCGAGGGCTTCCGGCAGACGATGCTGGGCCGCGCGGTGCTGTCCCTGCTGCGCGTGCTGGGGCCTCGGCGGACCATTGCCCGGGCGACGCAGAACTTCCGGGCGGGCAACAACTACACGGAGACGCGCATCACGGAGCTGGGCGCCAACCAGTTCGACGTGTGGATGAACGAGGTGGGTCCCTTCCCCGAGTTCACCGCCGGCATCATGCAGGCCGGCATGCGCATGACCGGCGTCAAGGAGCTCCGAATCGAGCCCTTCGGCTACGACGGCCACGCGTGCACCTACCGGATCAGCTGGAAGGAGGCCACGGCCTCCTCGGGCGTGGAGGGCGGCGTGGACGCCAAGGGCTCTCGACGCGCGGGCTCCACCCGGGCTCTGTAGCGGCACCTCATCCTCGGCGGGCTCGCGGCAAGCCCAAGTCCCGCCGAGTGGACGGACCATCCCACTTCCTGGACGGTGACTGGCTGCCTCCCCTTGGGAGGTGAGCTGGTACGTCCATTGCTATGGCTCCGGGGAGACAATCCGGAGGATGGGAATGCTGGCGAGGGTGCGATCGGGCGCGTTGATGGGCATCGACGCGGTGGTGGTGGAGTGCGAGGTCGATATGGCCCTGGGATTGCCATATTTCAACGTCGTTGGGCTCCCGGAGGGCGCGGTTCGCGAGTCGAAGGTGCGGGTCGTCTCGGCCTTGAAGAACACGGGCTTCGATCTGCCGCAGAAGCGCATCACGGTGAACCTGGCCCCGGCCGATATCCGCAAGGAGGGCGCCGCCTTCGAGCTGCCCATCGCCCTGGGCGTGCTCGCGGCCGCGAAGCTGATGGAGGAGGAGCCGCTGGGGCGCTACCTCTTTGGCGGGGAGCTGTCGCTGGATGGGTGGGTCAAGCCCATCAAGGGCGTGCTGCCGCTGGCCGTGGCCGCGAGGAACGGCGGCTTTCAGGGCGTCATGGTCCCCGCGGCGAACGCGGCCGAGGCCTCGCTCGTGGAGGGCGTCCAGGTGCTGCCGGTGAATCACCTGCGCGAGGCGGTCGAGCACCTCACCGGGGTCCGGCCCCTCTCCCCCTATGAGCGCGAGAGCGCTCGCCCCGCGTCGAGCCGAGGCCCGCCACCGCTCGACATGGCGGATGTGCGGGGCCAGCCCGAGATCAAGCTGGCGCTGGAGCTGGCGGCCGCCGGCGGCCATAACGTCATGATGTGCGGCCCGCCCGGGTCCGGCAAGACGATGCTCGCCCGGAGGCTGCCCGGAATCCTGCCCGCGATGACGTTCACCGAGGCGCTGGAGGTGACGAAGATCTACTCGGTGCTCGGGCTGCTGGGTGAGGACCAGGCGCTGATGCGCGAGCGCCCGTTCCGGTCGCCGCACCACACCATCTCGGATGCGGGGCTGGTGGGCGGGGGGCCAGCGGCGCGGCCCGGCGAGCTCTCCATGGCGCACCATGGGGTGCTGTTCCTCGATGAGCTGCCGGAGTTCCGCAAGAACGTGATGGAGGTGCTGCGCCAACCCCTGGAGGAGGGCCTCATCCACCTGGCGAGGGCCAGCCAGAACGTCACCTATCCCTGCCGGGTGATGCTGGTGGCGGCGATGAACCCCTGCCCTTGCGGCTACTTCAACGTGCCGGGGCGCAGCTGCACCTGCTCGGAGCACCGCGTCTTCGACTACCACGCGCGGGTGAGCGGTCCGCTGCTGGACCGGATTGACATCACCCTCCAGACGAGGCCCGTGGAGTACCACCACATTGCCCAGCGCGACAGCCTCGAGCCTCCGAGCACGTACTACCGGGACCGGGTGGAGGCCGCCCGCGAGCGGCAGCGGGCCCGGTTCCGCGAGGAGCCCGGGGTGCACTGCAATGCGCAGATGCCGCCGAGGCTCTTGCGCACCCACTGTGCCATGAGCGCTCGGGCCGAGAAGATGATCGAGCGGGCCGTGCGCCACCATGGCCTGTCCGCCCGAGCGCATGACCGGATCCTCAAGCTCGCGCTCACCCGCGCGGACCTGGAGGGACACGCGCACATCGAGGACGAGGACATGCGGATCGCCATCGACTGCCGCATCCTCGACCGGCGGGGCTGGCTCCACGCGAACACGCAGGGCACCTCGCGCCCGGATGCCTTCTCCCAGCTGTTGCGCTCGGAGGCCCGCTCCCGCCCCCCCGAGGAGCCCTGAGTGAGCCGGAGCGAGGCGTCAGGAAGATCCAGGGTGAGGAGTGGGCTGTTCCCGGGCTTGCTGCGGCTCTCCGAGACGTGCCGCCGGCTGAGGCAACGCGGCTGGAGCGGGAGACCGGCTCCGCAAGGGCACCCCGCCCGTGATGATGCGAGCCGAGCGCTGGAACGCCAGATACGAGTAGGCCCAGTTCACGAGCACCGCCACCTTGCTGCGGAAGCCGATGAGGAAAAGGATGTGGATGAAGAGCCAGGCGAGCCACGCGAGGTAGCCCGACATGCGGAAGCGCTCCAGGGCCACGCCCACCGCCGAGCCTCGGCCAATCACGGAGAACATGCCGCGGTCCCAGTAGCTGAAGGGCTCCATCGGCTGGTTCTCGAGCTGGCGGAGGATGTTCCGCGCCGCGTGCTTGCCCTCCTGCATCGCCGCGGGTGCCACGCCTGGAACGGGATGGCCCTTCTCCATGAAGAGCGCCAGGTCTCCGATGACGAAGACATCCTTCCGCTCGGGCAGGGTGAGCTCCGGCGTCACCGCGACACGGCCCGCCCGATCGAGCGCCACCCCCAGCGAGCGCGCCAAGGGAGAGGCCGCCACGCCCGCGGCCCAGAGCTTCGTCCGCGCGGGGATGTGCTCCTCCCCAAGGTAGACCCCGGTCTCGTCGATCTGGGTGACGCGGACGCCCGTGCGGACCTCCACGCCCAGCCGCTTCAGCGACTCGAGCGCCCGGAGGGACAGGCTCTCCGGGTATGTGGGCACGACGTGAGGGGCTCCCTCCACCAGGAGGATACGCGCCTGGCTGGGATCGATGTTCTGGAAGTCCCGCACCAGCGCGTGGTGGCTGATCTCCGAGAGCGCGCCCGCCAGCTCCACGCCGGTGGCTCCCCCTCCGACGATGACGAAGGTCAGCAGCTCGCGGCGGCGGGCCGGATCCGGCTCACGCTCGGCCAGCTCGAAGGCGAGCAACACCTGCCGGCGGATCTCCACCGCGTCCTCGATCGTCTTGAGCCCCGGAGCGTAGCGAGCCCACTCGTCATGCCCGAAATAGGAGTGGGTGGCGCCGGTGGCGACGATGAGGAAGTCATACGTCAGCTCTCCATCCGCCAGCAGCACGCGCTTGCCCTTCACGTCGACTTCGGTCGCCTCCGCGAGCAGCACGGAGATGCCGTACCGGCCGAGGATGCCTCGCAGCGGCGAGGCGATGTCGCTGGGGCTGAGCGTCGCGGTGGCCACCTGGTAGAGCAGCGGCTGGAAGAGGTGGTGGTTGTGGCGATCCACGACCGTGACTCGCACCGGCGCGCGCCTCAGCCGCATCGCCGCGTAGAGGCCACCGAAGCCTCCGCCGAGGATGACCACGTGGGGACGGGTGTCGGAGTTGGCAGTCACATGGGAGACCTTCCTGCCTCCCCAGACAAAGTTCAACGCTGTCCGTGTCCACCACGCTCGCGGCTGAACGGTGGTGCCGTCCCCAGCTTGTCCCCGGCGTGATAATGGGCGCCTTCGGGAGTCCTCCGCCGATGAAGATCTTCTATCCCCTGCTCAATGTGCTCCAGTTGATCTTCCTGGCGGCGTGGGGTGCCTTCTGGATCACCCTGGCGGGGGTGATGATGATGCTGACGCTCAACGGCAGCGTGCCGTTGATGATGGCGCGGCGCTTCTGGGCTCCCATGCACTGGCGCATCAACGGCTCCCGGCTGTTCATCGAGCCGCTGCCGGCCCTCGACTGGAGCAAGCCCTACATCTTCCTGATGAACCACCAGTCGGCCATGGACATCCCCGTGGCCTTCGCGGCGTTGCCGGCGAACATCCGCTTCATCGCCAAGCACGTCCTCAAGTACGTGCCCTTCCTGGGCTGGTACATGGCGATGACGGGGATGATCTTCATCAACCGCTCCAACCGCCGAGAAGCGGTCCGGAGCCTGGCTCGCGCCGGAGAGCACATCCGCTCGGGCAAGTCCGTCCTGGCCTTCCCCGAGGGCACTCGCTCGCGGGATGGGCTCATCCAGCCCTTCAAGAAGGGGCCCTTCGTGATTGCCATCGCGGCCCAGGTCCCCATCATCCCCGTGGCCATCGAGGGCTCCCTGCAGACCCTGCCCCGGGGGTGGATCTGGCTGCGCAGGCACGACATCCACGTGAAGGTGGGCCAGCCTATCGAGACGAAGGGCCTGAAGAACGCGGACCGGGACGCCCTGCTACGCCGAGTGCGAGACACCCTCATCCAGCTTCACCGGGAGATCGGCGGGCAAGGGGGCGTGCCCGAGTCCATCGCCGAGCGGGGGCATGAGGGCCCATCCCACGCCCCATCCCCCTCTGCCGACTGAGCCTGCGCACTCCCCGCATCCGGCTACCGTGTGGCTGCATTCCCAGGATCCAGTCCCAGTGAAAACGCTGGGGGAGGGCTCGGCCGACTGTTCAGCCATCAACCGTTGCCCCGCCACCCTGCTCCCACCCCGGGGCCTGGAGTGAAGAAGGTGCGCTCGGCTTGAATTTAACGAGCGGCCGGACGTCGTGTTCATAGGTTTGAGGGGCTCGGCACTGCCGTGGCCCGTATGATTCAGAGGTTCGTGGTGTTCAACGGAGGCAATGTCATGACTCGCCGATGGCTGGCTTGTGTAGTTGTCGGATTGGCGACCCAGACCGTGTACGCACAGACCGAGCCGGTCGCCGCGCAGGATTATGAGGAGGCCGATCAGGTAGACAATTCCGCCCCCGCGGCGCCCTACGCCCCGCCGGCGCTCCCTCAAGAGAGACCCACCGCCCGCCCCTTCGGCGGCGCGGTGTGGACCGCGGGGCACTGGTACTGGGATGGCAGCCAGTGGCGCTTCAAGCAGGGCGCCTGGATCGCGCCGATGTCCGGCTACCAGTTCATCAACGGCTACTGGCGTGAGGACCAGGGCGGCTGGCAGTGGGTTTCGGGTGGCTGGGCACGAGCCGGCTCCAACGAGGTGGAGATCCCCGTCGAGCCAGTCAACGAGGACGTCTCCACGGCGCAGGCGCCTCCCCCGGTCCAGAACGAGGTTCAGCCGGCCCAGCCCGCGACGAACGTCGTCTGGGCTCCGGGCTACTGGTACTGGTCCGGCACGGACTGGATCTGGATCGAGGGCAGCTGGGTGACGCCTCCCCGGCCTGGGCTGACGTTCGTCTCACCGCGATGGATGCTGCGCGGGGGCTCGTGGGTCTTCGTCAGCGGAGGGTGGGCACTGCCGGGCTCGCTGCGCGTCGTGGTTCCCGTCTACCGCCACGCGGGCATCGCCGTGACGTGGGGGCACCCCAACTACTTCCTATACTCCTGGCACCGCTACCCCATGGTGCACCGCTACTACTACAACTACGGCGGCAGGCCTCACTACTACTCGGGCGGCAGGCCCTACTACAACCCGGGCGAGCGGGCTCACTACAACGGCGGGTGGCAGCGGCACGAGCCCCCTCCGTCGAACTACCACCCCGCGACGCCTGTGCACGGCGGCGGTGGCGGCGGCGGTGGCCACCACCACCACTAGCTGATTCGCGGCCCCCCACCTTCCGCAGGCCCCACCGTCTCGGCGAGTCCACCAGCGTGGACGGTGGCAGGCGCTTCTCCGATGCCGCGCGGCTGCTCTCCAGAGGGGAGCACGCGCGGCATGTTCATTGCTGATGGCTCCACGCGATGCGCTGGGCGGCTGGTTCGGCGCCGGGCGCAGCACTCATGTCCCGGAAGGGCGGCGTTGGAGAAGCGATGAACAAGGTCACGGAGAAGTTGAAGGCAGTGGCGGCGGCGGTGGCGGCGATCGAGAAGCAGTTCGGGAAGGGGGCGGTGATGCCGCTGGGTGGCGAGGCGCAGGAGCAGAAGGTGGCGGTCATCCCCTCGGGTTCGGTGAGCCTGGATCGAGCGCTCGGAGTGGGAGGCTATCCGCGCGGGCGCGTGGTGGAGATCTTCGGCAACGAGTCCTCCGGCAAGACGACGCTCACGCTGCACGCCATCGCGCAGGTGCAGGCGGCGGGAGGCGTGGCGGCCTTCATCGACGCGGAGCACGCGCTGGATGTGCACTACGCGCGCAAGCTGGGCGTGCGCGTGGAGGAGCTGCTCGTGTCGCAGCCGGACACCGGCGAGCAGGCGCTGGAGATCACCGAGCAGCTGGTGCGCTCGGGGGCGGTGGATCTGATCGTGATCGACTCGGTGGCGGCGCTGGTGCCCAGGGCCGAGATCGAAGGCGAGATGGGGGACGCGCACATGGGCGTGCAGGCGCGGCTGATGAGCCAGGCGCTGCGCAAGCTCACGGGCGCGGTGAGCCGCTCGGGCACGTGCATCATCTTCATCAACCAGATCCGCATGAAGATCGGGGTGATGTTCGGCAACCCGGAGACGACGACGGGCGGCAACGCGCTGAAGTTCTACTCGTCGATGCGGCTGGAGATCCGGCGCACGGGCAACCTCAAGGATGGCGAGAGCGTCATCGGCACGCGGGCGAAGGTGAAGGTGGTGAAGAACAAGCTGGCCCCGCCCTTCCAGGAGGCGGAGTTCGACTTGGTGTACGGGGTGGGCATCCACCGCGCGGGCGAGGTGCTGGATCTGGGCGTCCAGGCGGGCCTGATCGAGAAGTCCGGCAGCCACTTCAGCCTGCGAGGCGAGCGGATTGGCCAGGGGCGTGAGCGAGCGGCCGAGTGGCTGCGCGAGCACCCCGAGGCCCTGGAGGGGTTGGCCACCGAGCTGATCGGAGCGCCCACGCCCGTTCCGCCTGCGGCCGCCGAGCCCGAGGAGGCGGTGGCCTAGGCCGAGGGCTGCTCGAGCGACACGGGCACCGCCAGGCGGCGCTGGCCGGCTCGGAGGAAGAGGCGACCTCCCTCGCCTTCTTCGAGCAGCTCTCCGAGCTGGTACTGAGCATCCCGGGAGAAGCGCGCCTTGGCCCGGCCGCGCTTCACCCGGCAGGAGAAGACGCCGTCCGGCTCCAGCGCGAGGGTGGCCGGATCGAGCGCCTCGGCGGTGCGATCGCTCAAGCGGACGGAGATACGCTCGTCCTCGGTGACGTCCACCGTGCGGACCTCATAGGCGGCGTCTTCCACCTGGATGAAGCACCAGTCCTGGCCGATGCGGAGCTGGTAGCGCCCGTCGTCATCGAGCACCAGGGAGGTGTTGAAGAGCTCGATGATCTTCGGGTGCTCGATGGGCTCGTCGTCGTGCCACCAGCGCAGGGCCTTGTCGAGGCGGATGCCGCTGTCTTCGCGCGTGTGCCAGCGCTTGCCGAAGGGAGGCTGTCCGGTGGGCGGTTCCATGACCCTTCATATGTGCGCGCCCGAGCCTTTGGACGCAAGGGGACGTGGAGCCTGCTACCAGTTCCGGACGTACTCGGTATAGCCGTGGAAGGCGACAGCGCCCCAGAAGTTCACCAGCACCCCGAGCACCACGGCGGCCAGCACGAAGCGGTTGCGCAGGGCCCAGCCGCCAATGGCGAAGAGCAGGAGCAGGTAGGGGGTGTAGTCCAGGCTGAAGCGGAAGCCGAACTGCATGTACCCGTTGTTCTGGTAGAAGAGCCCCGGCAGCGCGCACACCGCCACGGTGAGCCACAGCGGCCAGTGCAGCCGAGGGCGCGTCTTCGGGATGACAAGGAAGACGAGCAGCGGCAGTGTCAGCAGCAGCGTCAGCCCGTTGGGGTCATAACCCAGCTGGAGCGGGTGCAGGGACACGTGCGGCAGCTTGAGGAAGGCCGCCTCCAGGTTGCGCTGCAGATAGGCGAAGTGGAACAGCCCGTATCGATCGATGTCGGCGTTGACGCGGTTGTTGTAGAGGAACGCGTGGCCGAACTCGCCGGGCTTGCCGAAGCGGTAGAGGTTGTAGGCGGCGGCCAGCAAGGCCAGCGGCGCGGCGCCCAGGGCGAAGAGGCCCAGCTTGCGAGCCGCGGGCTTCCAGTGGCTCGCCAAAGCGCGGAGCTGTCCGAGCCGGTCCGGCCCGGGGCACAGCGCCTCCAGCACGAAGAAGAGGCCCGAGAACAGCAGCGGCGTGCGGGTGAGCGTGGCCATGGAGAAGAAGAGGCCCGCGAGCACCGGGCGGTGCGCTCGGATGGCATTGCGCACATAGAGGCAGGTGAGCGCCACGCCCAGCACCTCCGCGCTGAACCACACCTCGCCGCGGATGGCGCAGTAGAAGAACAGCGTGCCGAAAGCCAGGATGAGGGCCAGGGTGATGTTCTCGTTCCGATTCCTCGCCGCCTCCCCTTCCTTCGAGAGGAACCGCAGCAGCGAGTAGAAGAGCGCCACCGCCAGCGCTCCGATGATCACCCCGAATGAGGTGTCATTGAACTGGTAGCCGTTCACCGCCACGAAGGGCAGCATCGCCACGGCCGGGAACGACGGGAAGCTCACGTACCAGCGATCGCCCGGGAGAGGCCGACCCTCGCAGCGGACCTTCTGGCCTCCCACCACTCGCACACACGCCCAGTCCTCCAGGTTGGGCAGGACCTCTGGATCCACGTCCAGCCGTCCCTCCAACCAGGACTGGGCCTGGTAGATGAAGTGCGGAGCCGCGCTCTGGCGCAGGAAGCGCTCCGAGCTGAAGCTCGCCAGCACCACGAAGCTCACCAGGAAGAGCACCACCTCCACCCGATACGCGGAGAACCAGATGCGCGCGGCGGCCCCCACGCCCTGCCCCATCGAGGCCGATGCGGGCGGCTCGCCCTGCGTGTCCGCTGGCTGGGCGGGAGCCGTGGGTGGGGAAGCCGGCGCTGCCTGAGTCGCGCCCTCGGCTGGAGCCGTAGAGGCGGCGGGCGCGGCGGGCGACGAGGCCGAGGCCTGCGATGACGTCTGCTCGGAAGTGGAGCCCTTCTTGGAACGCTTGGATTTGCGGCTCATGGAGCGGACGATCCCGCGAGGAGGCGCTGGCGCAGCAGCTCGAGCGCGGAGATGGCGGCAAACAGGCGCACGCGGTCTCGATCGCCGGTGAGGGAGAAACGCTCGCAGTGGGTAGGGCGGCCCTCGGCGGCCAGCGCGCTGTAGACCGTGCCCACCGGATCCTCGGGCGTGCCGCCTGTCGGTCCCGCGTAGCCCGTCACCGACAAGGCATAGGTCGTCCCGCAGGCGGCGCGCACACCCTCGGCCATGGCCACGGCCGTCTCGCGAGACACCGCCGTGTGCCGGGCGAGCACCTCCGCCGGCACTCCCACCCAGGCCATCTTCATCTTCTCCGAGTAGGACACCGCGCCGCCGATGAAGAAGGTGCTCGAGCCCGCCACGGAGGTGAGCTGCTGGGCGATGAGCCCTCCCGTGCAGCTCTCCGCGAGCGACAGCGTGGCCCCCGCCCGCGTCAGCAGCTTCGCCATCACCGGAGCGTACTCCTCGCCATCGGCGCCGAAGATGGCCGTGCCGAGCACCTGCCGGGAAGCAACCTCGGCGGCGGCGAGGGCCGCGTTGGCCTCGGCCTGAGTGGAGGCGGTGGCCATCAGCTTGAGGTGGTTCTCCGGAGCGTGGGTGCGGAAGCCAAACACCACCTGCGGGTGCTGAGGCACCAGCGGAGCCACCTTCGCATCGAGCATGGACTCGGCAATGCCCACCGTCTTCAGCAGCCGGAAGGCCAGGTACACGCGCTCCGGATCGCTCTCCAGCGCGGCCCGGATGCGCGGCAGCACCTCGCCCTCGGCCAGCGCCATGTACTCGCGAGGCACGCCTGGAACGAAGAAGAGCCGGCAGCGCCCCAACCGCATGATGACGAGGGGTGCGGAGCCCACGGGGTTGCGGACCACCTCGGCGCCCTGGGGAACCCGCGCCATGCGGAGCGCCCCCGCCGAGATGGACACATTGCGCTTGGCGTAGCGCTCCCGCAGCCACTCCAGCGCCCGAGGGTCCTCCACCATCGGAACGCCCGCCGCCGCCGCCGCGCACTCGAGCGTGAAGTCATCCATCGTGGGCCCCAGCCCGCCGGACACGAGCGCCACGTCCGCGCGGGATGCCACCTCCAGGAGCGCCTGGGTGATGTCCGGGCGGACGTCTCCCACGAGCAGAATGCGCTCCACCTTCACGCCCAGCTCGAAGAGCCGGGCCTCGAACCAGGGGCTGTTGGTGTCGGTGATCAGGCCGGTGACAAGCTCATCACCGGTACACAGGAGCTCGACGCGCATGGGCGGAGCATCCTAGCGGCCCTGCCTCGCGCCAGCACGCGCCGAGAGCCCCTCCTTCAGCCTCTTCCATGAGGACCGTGCCTCCTCCCAGCAGCTCAGAGCAGCGGCTCGCTCTCGGACTCAGCCTCCTCGTCGTCCTCGTCCTCCTCCACGTCGTCCTCGAGCACGGCCGCGACGGCCACCCCAGCGCCCACCTTGCGCGCCACGAGCCGCTTGCGCACCAGGAACGCGGACTCGATGAGCCCCATGGCCAGGTACGCCGAGGAGTACGCCACCAGCACGTACGCCGGGCGGAGCTGGATGCCGATGGCCAGGCCACTGGCCACCACGAGCATGAAGATGAGCGCGGACTTCCTCGACAGCCGCAGATCCTTGAAGGTGCGGTAGCGCACCGTGGACACCATCAGCAGCGCCAGCAGCCCCACCACCGCCGCGATGGGCCAGGTGACCGCGGCGCTCGGCCGAGCCCCGCTGATGGCGTGGTGGGTGATGATCATCGACACCAGCACGCCCGCGGCCAGCGGGATGGGCAGCCCCACGAAGAAGTTCCCGCCGCCGCCGTGGGGGTTGCGCGTGGCCAGCACGTTGAAGCGCGCCAGCCGCATCGCGCCGCACGCCGCGAAAGCAAAAGAGATGAACAGGCCCAGGAAGCCCAGGGGCGCCAGCGCCCACTTGTAGACCAGGAGGGCGGGCGCGGCGCCGAAGGACACCACGTCCGCCAGGCTGTCGAGCTGCATACCGAAGTCGCTCTGCGTCTTCGTCAGCCGGGCCACGCGGCCGTCGAACCCGTCGAAGAACATGGCGAAGAGGATGGCCAGCGCCGCCTGATAGAACTGGACAGGCGTCGCCTCACCGGCGCACAGCGTGATGGCGTAGAAGCCGCAGAAGATCGAGGTGACCGTGAAGAGGTTGGGCAGCACGAACATCAGTTTCCGCAGCTTCATCGAGTGCCTCTCTCTCCGAATGCCCGTTCGCGCTTGCACGGCGGGTTGAACGGACCATAGCAAGGTTTTATTGCGTCCACGGAGGGTGGGATGGATCCAGGAAAGTGGGTGCTCTGGGGGCTGCTGCTCGTCCTGGCCGGGCTCCTGGGCAATGTCGTCTGGGTCCTGAGCGTCCGCCGTCTCTACCGTCCCCGTACAGCCCCACCGCAACTGCTGAGGGCACGCTGCCAGGATGGGTGGGAGATTGCCATTCATGCCCGGCGGGCTCCGAAGCGGCGCTTCGAGGAGCCTGTCCTGCTGTGTCACGGTTTGGCCGCCAACCGTTTCACCTTCGACTTCGCGCCGCCGTACTCCGTGGCCCACTATCTGGCCGACGCTGGCTTCGACTGCTTCAGCGTCGAGTGGCGGGGCACCGGGCACTCGCGCCAGCCGCCTCCGGGCCGCAGGTCCACGGACTTCACCATTGATGATCACATCCTCCAGGACGCTCCCGCGTTGCTGGAGCTGGCGCTGAAGGAGACGGGGGCGAAGCGGGCGTTCTGGCTGGGGCACTCGATGGGCGGGCTGGTGGGCTATGCCGTGGCGCAGGGGCCGCAGGCACCTCGGCTCGCGGGGCTGCTGGTGCTGGGCTCGCCCGTCTTCTTCAAGTCCGAGCCGCTGATGCGCTCGCTGCTGAGCCTGGGAGTGCGCGCCGCGTGGCCCGGCAGCTTCCGGCAGGAGTGGATGAGCGCCACCCTGGCCCCCTTCCTGGGCTACGTGAACCTGCCGCTGTCGGAGCTGCTCGTGAACCCCGAGCACATCCCTCCCCCCATCCAGCGGCAGGTGTTCGCCAACATGATGTCCTCGATGAGCCGCAAGGTGCTGCTCCAGTTCCAGGACTGGATCGAGCACGACGCGTTCCGCTCCTACGACGGCCAGGTGGACTGGCGCGCGGGCCTGTCCCGGCTCACCCTGCCCGTGCTGGTGATGGGCGGCAGCAGCGATCGGCTCGCCACCGCGGAGAACGTCCGCAAGCAGTACGAGCTGCTCGCCTCCTCCTCTGACCGGACGCTCCACGTCTTCGGCCGCGACCGCGGAGACAAGATGGACTACGGCCATGGAGACCTCATGTTCGGCACGGGCGCGCCGCTGGAGGTCTACCCGCTCATTGGCAAGTGGCTCAAGGACCGTGCGACGCCGCTACCCAAACGCGAGGAGCAGCCCGCGCCTTCTCCCACGCTGTCGGCCTGAGCGCGCGCCCGGGGTTCACCAGCGCACGGGCAGCGAGTGGAAGCCTCGGAACACGAGGCTGTTGGCCTTGAGGCTCGCGGGCTTCTCCTCGTCCAGGTGCAGCGTGGGCAGGCGCTGGAAGAGCAGCTCGAAGGCAGTCTCCAGCTCCAGCCGGGCCAGCCGGTTGCCCAGGCAGATGTGCGAGCCGAAGGCGAAGGAGATGTGCTTGTTGGACTGCCGGGTGATGTCGAAGCGGTCCGGCTCCGGGAAGGCGGCCGGATCGCGGTTGGCGGCGGCCATGCCCAGGAACACGAGCTGCCCGCGCTGGATGGTGCGCCCGCGCAGCTCGAAGTCCTCGGTGGCGACGCGGTGGATGAAGGGCGCGGCGGGGCAGTAGCGGAGGATCTCCTCCACCGCGGACTTGGTGAGCGACGGATCCTCCTTCAGCTTGCGCAGCTGCTCGGGGTGCGTCAGCAGCGCGTGCACCCCGTTGGTGAGCTGATCCGTCGTGGTGACGAGCCCGGCCGTGAGGACGAGGATGGCGTTGGAGACGAGCTCTCCCTCGTCCAGCCGTCCTTCCTCCTGGGCGTTGATCATGACGCTGAGCATGTCGCGGCCCGGCTTGTCCCGGCGCTCCTGGATCGCGGCGCGCAGGTAGTTCATCAGGTTCACCACCGCGGTGTTGGCCTTGACCGCGAGCTCCTGCGCATCGCCTCCCGTGGTGGAGGCGAAGAGGCGGACGTTGTCGCCGCACCAGCGAATCAGGTCCTGCTGATCCTTCGCCGGGATGGCGAAGAACTCCATGATGACCCGCGAGGGCAGCAGCTCCGAGAACTCCGCCACCAGCTCCATCCGCCCCCGAGGCTGGACCTCCTCCAGCAGCGTCTCGGTGATCCTGCGGACATCCTGCTTCCAGCCAGCCACGGCCTGGGAGGTCAGCCCCGGGTTGGCGTTGCGGCGCAGGCGCGAGTGCTCGGCGCCGTCCTTCATGAGCATCTGCCGCTCGGCGACGTAGAGCTGGTCCTTGACCTTCTCCATCCCCATGCCGCGCAGCTGGTGCGAGTAAAAGAGCTGGGTCCGGTCCGCGCTCAGCCGCGCATCCCGGAAGCAGGCGGTCACGTCGTCATACCGGGTGATGAACCAGGACTGCATCAGCTCCGACCAGTGGACCGGATCCGACTCCTGCAGCTGCCGATAGACAGGGTTCGGGTGGAGCAGGTTCTCGGGACTGACGAGGTTGATTCCGGACTTCGTCATGAGAGTCGTCATCGCCGCTGCCTTTCCTGGAAGTCACATCCTCACGGGCCCTGCTCGACGCAGGAGGCCTCGAGGCCTCGGCGGTCCTCTGTCCTCAAGCGCTGCAGGTGGACCCGCGTCTGCCCCTCGCACTCGGCCCAGACAAGCCCGTCCGCGAGCCCGCTCGCGGTGAGCACGTCCACCCATACATCCCCATCCCGGAGCACCGCCAGCGCCGCTCCCTTCGTGTCGCGCACCTCGAGCCCCACGGCCTTCACCCTCGCGAGGCTCTCCACCGACAGCCCCGCCTGCTGGCAGCCTACCAGTGTCACGTCACGCAGCGTCACCTCCGCCCCCTGCGCCGCCAGCAGGCCCGCGCCCGCCGCCTGGCGCACCTCCACCCCCTCAATGTCCGCCGTGACTCCGCGCAGGTGCAGGCCGTCGCCCGTGAAGCCCTCCTTCGAGCGCAGCCGGGTGATGCTCCCGTGGCTGGCGCGCAGCAATCCCTGGGTGGCCACCACGCCATAGGCGTCCACGTTGTCCACCCGGAAGTCCCTCAGCTCCAGGTCCGAGTCCACCAGTTGCAGCGCCCCGAAGCTCCCGCTCTCGCGAACCTGAACGTCCACGAGCCGCCCCGTGGAGCGGGTCAACCCCAGCCCCGCGCGCTCGGCCCCCACCGAGGTGAATCCGCGCACCTCCAGCTTCGCGCCATAGCTGGCCAGCCCGTACTCGTGGCCAAGGACCTGCACCTCGTCGAGCTCGAGCACCCCGTCCCGCGACAGCAGCCCCGGCCCCCGCCCCTCCTCCACCACCACCCGGCGCAGCCGCACCCGCCCGCCCTCCTGGTCCAGCGCGATCACCGCTCCCTCGAACCGCACCCCTTCCAGCACCGCCTCGGCGCCCCCCTGCACCTGCACCCCCCGCCGCCAGGGTCCCGAGAAGGTGCTCTCCTTCACGTCCGCGGTGGCCTGCCTCTCCAAGGAGAGCCCCACCGTCTCCGACACGCTCGCCTCGAGCTGGATTCGCTTCGCCAGCAATCGGCCGCCGACCATGTGGATGGCCCCCGCACGCTCCCCGCTGAAGGCGACGTCCTCGAGCGTCAGCGCGCCCTCCGTCTCCACGCCCCAGCCTCCTCCCTGGATCGTCAGCCGCTCCAGCGCGGCCCCCGCCTCCATCCGCAGCACAGACTCCAGGCCCTCCACGTACAGCACCGTGCTCTCCCCCGCCCCCACCAGGCGAGTGTTCGCGGGCAGCAAGAAGGGCCCCGCGTACAGCCCCGGCGCGACGTGCACGGTGGGTGCGGGACGCACCGCCAACCCCTCCGCCAGGGTCCGGAAGGGGCGCTCCCGCGAGCCATCCCCGGACTCCGGCCGGCTCCGGTCCACCCACACCTCGGGCCCGCGGGGGGCCGGCACCGACGGGACGGCAGCAGCCTGGGAGGGCGCCCGGCAGGCGGCGATCAGCAGCAGGGCGAAGAGGACGGAGCGCGGGCTCATGCGGCCTCCCACTCTAGCCCCACCCAGACCGTGCCGCTGGATCAGACGAGCCGCGTAAATGATCGAAATGACAAAGAAAACCCAGCCGGTCCGATCACAATCCCTCTCAATGCATCTCATGAATCGCGGGCGACCGTGTATCGAATTTCCCGATCATTCCTCTCTACGCCCGTTGTCTCAGTCGTCAAAAAAACCGATCACGCGCCCATTTTCAGAGGAGGAATCAAGGTCTATCATTGACAGGGAAAAGAGCGATTTGTTACCAACCGCAGCCAGGTTGCGGTTTCAAGCCAGACAACCCTAGACGGAGGGGCGAATGACCAAGGCAGAGCTTGTGGAGGTGGTGGCTGCGCAGTCCCGGCTGACCAAGAAGTCGGCCGCGGAGCTCATCGACATCGTCTTCAGCAACATCGGCAAGGCGGTGAAAAAGGACGCGCGGTTCAGCTACCCCGGCTTCGGGACCTGGTCGGTGCGCTCGCGCAAGGCGCGCAAGATCCGCAACCCGCAGACCAACGAGATGATGAAGCTGAAGGCCTCGAAGACCATCGGCTTCCGCCCTGCCAAGGAGCTGAAGAACTCGCTGTAGCCCTGGAGCCTGCCACCGCGAGCGCCCGCGCACGCCGGCGCGCTCCGAGGCTTCACCTCAGGGGCGTCGTCCCACCACGGGGCGGCGCCCTTGCCGTTTGGCGGGCGGCTGCGTGTCCCCGGCGGACACCGAGCCGATGTCCACCGAGCCGTCGTTGTGGTCCAGCTCGTCCAGCGGATCCCTCGCCCGGCCGTCCTTCCACACCTCGAAGTGCAGGTGCACCCCGGTGGCCATGCCGGTGTCCCCGGCCAGCCCCACCAGGTCTCCCCGCTCGAGGATCTGCCCCGGCTCCACCAGCACGCGCGACAGGTGGCTGTAGCGCGTGGTGACGCGCGGGGCGTGTTGGATCTCCACCTGGTAGCCGTAACCCCCGTTCCACCCGGCGTTGAGCACCACGCCCGGAGCCGCCGCGTACACGCCCTGGCCTCGCTTCGCGGCGAGATCCACCCCCATGTGCTCCTTCAGCTCTCCCAGGATGGGGTGCTCCCGCTCGCCGAAGCCGCTCGTCACGGACACGGGGGAGATGGGCCAGGTGAAGCGCGGTATCACGTTCACCGTCTGCACCATCAGGCGGCGCACCTCCGCCATGCGGACCTCGAGCTTGGTGACTCGCGTCATCACCGACTCGGCGAGCGCCTCGGGGATGTCTCCGTATGAGCGGGCATCCTCTTCGAGCTCGGACTCCAGCGTGGCGCGGGCGCGGACGATGTCCAGCGAGGAGGTCTTCTCCGCGGGGCGCCGCAGGAAGGCATCCAGCGAGCCCGTCACCTTCGCCCAGTTCCCCTCCTGCTCGGTGGGCATGGGGCTGCCGCGCTTCACCTGCCTGCGGGACTCGCGGGCCTGGTTGATGAACGCGGCGAGCGCGGCCTGCAGCTCCGGAGAGGTGCGCGCCGTGGGCAGCTCCTTCCCGGGGGCCTTCAGCTCTCGCGCCTTGGTGCGGACACGGACCACCGGGACGGGAGCGGGCTCGGAGGAAGGCGCGGAAGCCGGAGGCTGCGCCATGGGCCCGAACGCATCCTCATAGCTGATCTTGTCTTCCCCGCGCGTCGTGGCACACGCGGAGAGCACGGCGAGCAGCGAGAGGGCGGCGAGACGGGACAAGGCCCCTGGAGCCTACCACGCTCGCTCGGAGATCAAGATTCGAGGGCCCGGCGGATCCGGGTGAGCGCCTCGTCGATGTCGGAGGCCGAGACGTCCAGGTGGCACACCAGCCGCGCGGTGTGCGTCCCCGTGGCGTTGAGGAGCACCCCCAGCGAGGCCAGCCGCGAGACCATTTCACTGGCCGGGCGGGAGAACTCCACGAGGAGGATGTTGGTCTCCACCCGAGCGGGCTCCACCTTCACCCCGCTCATCTCGGCGAGCCCCGCCGCCAGCCGGCGCGCGTGGGCGTGGTCCTCGGCCAGCCGGTCCACATGGTGCTCCAGCGCGTGGAGCGCCGCGGCGGCGAGGATGCCCGCCTGCCGCATGCCGCCCCCGAGCCGCTTGCGCAGCCGCCGCGCCTCACGGATCAGCGCCTTGGAGCCCGCCAGCGCCGAGCCCACCGGCGCGCCCAGCCCCTTGGAGAAGCAGACCGAGGTGGTGTCCGTCAGCTTCGCCCAGGCGGAGGCCGGGGTGCCCGTGGCCGCCTGGGCGTTGAACAGGCGCGCTCCATCCAGGTGCACCGCGAGCCCCGCCTTGCGCGCCACCTCCACCACGGCCTGGAAGCGCTCCAGCGGCCACACCGTGCCGCCGCCGCGGTTGTGGGTGTTCTCCAGCGACAGCAGCTTGGAGCGCGGCGCGTGGATGTTCTCTGCGCGCACCGCCTCGGCCACCTGCGCGGGTGTCAGCAGCCCGCGATCTCCGGACAAGAACTGCGGCTGGACGCCCCAGAGGGCCGCCAGGGCGCCGCCCTCGTACTGGACGATGTGGCTGCCCGTCTCGGTGATGACTTCGTCGGCCGGGCGGCAGTGCAGGCCCATGGCGATCTGGTTGGCCTGCGTGCCCGAGGCCACGAAGACAGCGGCCTCCAGCCCCAGCCGCTCGGCCACCCGCTCCTCGAGCCGGTTCACCGTGGGGTCCTCCCCATAGACGTCGTCACCCACCTCGGCGTCGGCCATGGCGCGGCGCATGGCGGGAGTGGGCTTCGTCACGGTGTCGGAGCGGAAGTCGATGGGCTTCATGAATTTTTCCTACCTACTGGGTGGGTTCCCTCTTCTGCGACGAGGGCGGTTATGTCATACAACCGAGGCGTGGGACGCGAGACTATCGAGGCGAAGCGGCGACGGGCGATCGAAGTGCTGGGCCGGCTGGAGACCGAGATGCCGGAGGTGCGGATCGAGCTCGATTATCGCACCCCGCTGGAGCTGCTGGTGGCCGTCATCCTCTCCGCGCAGTGTACGGACAAGCGGGTGAACATGGTGACGCCGGCCCTCTTCCAGCGCTTCCCGGATGCCCAGGCCTATGCCTCGGTGAAACCCGAGGCCGTGGAGCCCTTCATCCAGACATGCGGCCTGTACCGCGCCAAGGCGAAGAACATCGTGGCGGCGGCGAAGGCGCTGGTGGCCCATCATTCGGGGGTGGTGCCCGCCTCCCGGGAGGCGCTGGAGCAGCTTCCGGGCGTGGGGCGCAAGACGGCGGGGGTGGTGTGCATCCACCTGGGAGGGGACGCGGCTTTTCCGGTGGATACGCACGTGAAGCGGCTGGCGGGCCGGCTAGACTTCTCCCGGCAGAGCCACCCGGACAAGATTGAGAAGGATCTGCAGGCCCTGCTGCCCCCAGAGCGGTGGTTCAACGGCCACCAGCTCCTGGTGTGGCACGGGAGAAGGACGTGCTTTGCCCGCGCTCCCGCCTGCGAGCGCTGTGTCGTGGCGGACCTGTGTCCCAAGCGCGGCGTGCGCGTGAAGCGGGCTACGACGCCGACGGACGCTCGTCGCGCTCGGACTTGAGGCGCTTCATCCGCTTGCGGATCAGCTCGCGCTTGAGCGTGGACACGTGGTCCACGAAGACGGTGCCGTTCAGGTGGTCCGTCTCGTGCTGCACCGCGACGGCCAGCAGCCCGTCACACTTGAGCGTCTGCTCCTGGCCCTCCACGTCCAGGAACTTCACGGTGACGAGGGCGGCGCGGTTCACGTCCTCGGCCTCGCCGGGGATGGAGAGACAACCCTCGGTGTAGGTCAGCTCGCCCTCCAGGGCGATGAGCTCCGGGTTGATCATCGCCAGGGGCTTGGACTCGGGCTGGCGCGGCGTGGTGTCCAGGACGATGACGCGCTGCAGGATGCCGACCTGCGGTGCCGCGAGGCCCACGCCGTCCGCGGCATACATCGTCTCGAACATGTCCTTCACCAGGGTGCGGATGGAGTCATCCACCTTGGCGACGGGCTTCGCCTTCTGCTTCAGGATGGGATCGGGCCAGATGAGGATCTCACGAACCATGGGGGTTCCTCTTAACCCTCCTGGAGCGAGCGGGCAACCGGGGCTGAGGCCCAGGCGTTAGCCGTTCCGCAGCCCCTCGTCCGGGCCGACGAGCCACCCTCGAAAGCGGGTGTCCGGTAGCTGACCGCGCGCCCGGTGGAGCACTCGCTTGAAGCGAGCGTAGACGCGGAAGAAGCGCTCCACTCCCACCCGCTCCCGCTCCCCGAGCGGCCGGGCGCTGCAGATGACCTTGGGGTCTCCCCGGCCCGCGTCGATGAAGTCCACCACTCCCACCACGGGCACGCGCAGGCGCTCGCCCAGGCGCAGGCGCGGGCCGAGCACCACCACATCCAGCGGATCCCCGTCGTCCGACTGGAACCCCGGGATGGAGCCGTAGTTGTAGGGGCACGGCACCGGCGAGATGAAGTCGATGCTCCCGTCCGCCCGCCGCTTCACGAAGGACCAGCGAGGAGTCTCGATGAGAACCTCGGGCTCTCGTGGCAACCCTGGGAACGGGGAGGACACGGAGGGCCTAGTCCAGCAGGTTGCGGGCGTACTCCGCCCGGAGCTTGTCGTCGGCGAGCGCCCGCGCTGCCTCGGCCAGCACGTCGCGGATCTGCTGGGCGCGGTACTGGAGCGAGGCGTCCGGGTGGCCCGCGAACCGCAGCGGGTGGAACTCCGTGGAGAGCCGCTCGAAGGCGCGCTTCACCTCCTCGCCTCCCGCCGTGCGCGTCAGGCCCAGCACCGTGAAGTAGTCCGCCTCCTGGATCTCCTCGAACTTGGCCTCGAGCCGGCGCACGTCCAGCTCGGGCGGCAGCTCGCCGGCGGGCTCGGCCGCGGGACGCAGCGACACCAGCCCCAGCGCCCGCGCCACGGCGAACGTCTTGAGCACCGTCTCCTGCGGCAGCCCGGCCCCGAGCAACAGCTCCTCCAGCGTCCGCTCTCCGTCCACCCGGGCCAGCAGCTGGAGCTCTCGCGCGGAGAGGCCAAACTCGCCCGGCTCCAGCCCCGCGTCTCCTCGCGCCACCACGGCTCGCAGGCCGCCGGCCTGTGTCACGAAGGCCTCCACGGACAGGGAGTTGCGCAGCGCCTCGGCCAGCAGGTGCAGGGGCGGGCGCGTGGCGGCCGCGAGCGCTATCTCGTGCGGAGGCAGCTCGTCGGAGACGCGGTAGAGCGAGGAGGGCTCGGCGATGGCGTCGAGGAAGATCTGCTCGGTGTAGCGCTGCACGAGCGGCACGGCCTCGGCCTCGCGCAGGTAGCCCCGGCTCCGGAGCGCTTCCAGGAGCGCGCCCGTGGAGGTGGTGCGCACCAGGCGCAGCTCGTGCTCCTGGCGCGCGTTGATCAATCCATCCCGGCGCGCGCGATCGACCAGGGTCTCGCCCGGAGCCGACGAGAGCGCCCCCACGAGGCTCCCTCTTCGCAGCCAGAGGATCCTTAGGGAGTCGCTGGCCTTGAGCTCCAGCCGCACCTCGGCGTGTCCTTCGCACAGGGTCAGCAAGAGGTTCGCCAGTCCCTCCTGCGTCACGCTGCCGCCCCGAGGGACCACCACCTGGGCCTGCCCCGGCGCCTGGATCTTGAGCACGGCGGACTGCATGCGGGCGGCCAGCTGCTCAGCTTCCGACCGGGCCTTCGCGACGGCCTCGGCCTCTCGGCGCGCGGTCTCCTCGGCCTCGCGGCGTGTGCGCTCGGCGACGGCGAGGCGCTCGGCGGCCTCGGCCTCCGTGCGAGTCTTCTCCGCCTTCAGACGCGCCAGCTCCTGAGACAGCCGTGCGAGTTGCTCCTGGAGCTGCCGCTCGCGCTCGCGGAGCTGTTCCGTCTCGTGGCGCGCGGCTTCCTCGAGCTGCCTCGCCTGAGCCTTCCAGTGGGCGAGCTCCTCGGAGGCTCGGGAGGCCTCGGCCTCGGCATCCGCGGTGAGGCGCTCCAGCTCTTCGTGGTTCCTGGCCTCGACAGAGGCTCGCGTCTGGAGCTCGGCCTGGAGTCGAGCCTCCGCGGCAAGGCGCTTCTCCCGCTCCTGCTTCGCGCGGGCCTCGAACTCGCCCCGGGCTTTGACGGCGGCCGCGAGGTTGGCCTGGAGCTGCCCGCGGGCCTGGGCCTCGGCGCCCGCCCGCTCCTCCGCGCCGGCCTTCGAGTGCGTAAGCGCCTGGAGTCTCTCCTCCGCCTCGGCCTGGGCTCGCGCTGCTTCCTCCGCGCGCTGCTCCGCGGCGATTCGGGCTTGATGCTCTTCTTCGGCACGCGTCTCCGCGGCGCTCCGGGCCTGCTGCGCTTCTTCCACGCGCGCCTCGAGCTCCAGCCCACGCCGCGCCTCC
>NZ_JBJMQP010000170.1:0-8465 GCF_045802625.1 Hyalangium sp.
AGTTCGAAGCCGGGCAGCTGAGCCTGTTGGGTCTGCGCGAAGGCAGCCATCCCGGGTAGCAGCAGCAAGAGCGCCAGTGCGCCAGGCCCGAGCATCCTTCGTCCCATGGATCCCCCGCTTCGGATGGGTCGCGGCGCGGCAAGGGCGCGCGACGGCATTGAGCAGAAACGCAAAAAGTCGCGGCACTCTAACAGTGTTCGGCACCAACCATGAAGAACACTCCGCACCCCTGATCGAGTTCGAGCGCCCTTCGCCTCGCCGCCGCGACTACGTGATCTCCACACAATTGAGAGCGCGAGCCGTTCGCCCGGCTCACGCTGTATGCCGCTTCAGAGCGCTACAGGCTTGCCACGGTCACTCGTGAACCCGCCGCGTGCCGAGTCTGTATGTCCTTGGACTTGCGGCATTGCGCACAGTCTGGCAGGTTCCACCCCGTCCATCAGACCTGTGGAGGGGGGATCCAGCGCACGTGCCAAGAGGAATCGCGAAGGCGCAGCCACACGCATGCCCCGAGGCGTGCATCCGTTCCGGGAGCCGCGGCAAGGGAGTCCTGCTCCCCCTCCTGCTCGCGGCCACCGTGGGCACCTCGTGCGCGAAGCGTATCGGGCCCACTCCGTGCGAGACGCCGCCTCCCATGCTCGTCTTCCTGGACGTCTCCGAGCAGGTGAATCCTGATCCGCGCGGGCGCTCGCTCCCCACCGTGGTGCAGGTCCTCCAGCTCAAGGACAGCGCGAAGCTCGAGCGCGCCGGCTTCCGCGATCTCTGGAGCCGCCCCAAGGAATACCTCGGAGAGGACCTGCTCCAGGTCTCCGAGTTCACCGTCGCCCCGGGCCACAAGGCGCAACGGTGGATCCAGAGAGATCCCAAGGCCCGCTTCATCCTGGCCATGGGCCACTTCCGCCAGCCGCTGGGCTACTCGTGGCGGACCGTCTCCGCGTTGGATCCCGTGCTCCCGCCCTTCTGCGTGGAGCGGCCCGCGGGTGACCAGGGCGAGCCCAAGCTCGGGGACGTGCAGCTGCGCTACCGGCTCCAGGGCTATCAGATCGACATGCTTCGCCCCCAGTCCTCGCTGACGCCGCCGGCTCCCGCCAGCCCGTCCGGGACCGAGGCGCCATCCCATCCCAAGAGGAGTGCATGAAGAACGCTCAACGCGTCGTCTGGTCGGAGGGGATGTTCATGAGTCCCCACCACCTGCAGCAGCAGGATCTCTACCATGAGAACCTGTTGGATCTGCGTCTGGCCGCGGTGGAGCCGTACCCCTGGGGCGTGGCGTCCGTGGAGTTCGACATGGAGGCGCTGCGCGCGGGCCGCGTGCAGCTGCGCCACTTCACCGGCGTGCTCCCGGACGGGATGCCGCTGAATTTCCAGAGTGGAGACCCCGAGGCCCCGCCTGCCCGGCCCACCGAGGGCTTCTTCCCGCCCGCGCAGCAGGTGCTGGACGTCTACCTGGGCGTGCCCCGCGAGCGCAGCGGCGTGGAGAGCTACGGCGGGGGTGAGCGGATTGGCGGCAACCCGCGCTTCTCCCCCACCAATCGGCCGGTGAACGACCTGACGGCGTCCACCTCCATCGTCCCGGTGGCCTTCGCGCAGCGCAACGTCAAGCTGCTCTTCGGCACCGAGCCGCGCGAGGACTATGACGCCGTGAAGATCGCCGAGCTGTCGCGCGACCGCTCCGGCAGCCTGACGCTCGTGGAGAGCTACATCCCGCCCGCGCTGCGCATCGACGCCTCGCCCTTCGTGATGAGCGAGCTGCGCACGCTGCTGCGGCTCATCGTGGCCAAGCAGCGCCAGCTGGCGTCGCGGCGCCGGCACCGGGACGCCTCCGCGCTCGAGTTCACCGCCTCGGACGTGACGCTCTTCCTGGAGCTGAGCACGCTCAACGGCATCATCCCGCTGCTGCAGCACGCCATCGACTCGGGGAACATGCGGCCGCACGCGCTCTACCTGGCGCTCAGCCAGTGCGCGGGCCAGCTGTGCACCTTCGTGGCGGACGCGGATCCCACCACGCTGCCGCCCTTCCAGTTCATCCAGCTGCGCGCCACCTTCGAGGAGCTGTTCCGCCGCATGCAGGCGCTGCTGCGCTCGGTGGCGCTCGAGCAGTGCCTCTCGGTGCAGATGCAGTCCGGCGAGGACCGCATCTACCGCGGCAAGCTGGAGGACGAGCGGCTGGAGCGCTGCGGCCAGTTCTTCCTCTCCGTGCGCAGCGAGCTGCCGGAGCGCACCGTGGCCGAGCAGCTGCCCAAGCTCGCCAAGCTGGCCAGCTGGGGAGACATCCAGAACCTGGTGCAGTCGGCCACGCCCGGCGTCCCCATCCAGGTCAACTACCGGCCCCCACCCGAGGTGCCCATCCAGCCGGGGGTGATGTACTTCACCCTCTTCAACTCGGACGGGTACTGGAAGAACGCGATGCGCGACCGGACGCTCGCGCTCTACCTGCCGCACCCCTTCGACGCCTCCCAGACGACGGTGGAGCTGCTCGCCGTCCCCACCGCCAGCCGCTGACGACCGAACGCCATGCAACGAGTCACCGAAGCCACCAAGGATTGCTTCGACGCGGCCATCCGCATCCGCAACTCGGATGCCGCCTCGGTTCCGCCGCCCGAGGTCCTCCACCACCGCCTGCGCGGCGTCGTGGACGAGCTGCTCCGGCGCGCCGCCGTGCTCGGCTACAGCCACCAGGACGCCCAGGACATGGCCTATGCCCTGGTCGCCCTGCTCGACGAGGTCGCGCTCACCCGGCCCGAGCCCTACCGCTCGTTCTGGATGACCAACCTGCTGCAGCTCCAGTACTTCAACGAGAACGTCGCCGGTGACGGCTTCTTCCACCGCCTGAACGCCATCCGGAAGGATCCACACCGCGCCGAGGTGTTGCAGGTCTACTACCTCTGCATGCTCTTCGGCTTCCAGGGCCGCTACCGCATCCGCGGCGGCGAGCTGGAGCTCATGACGCTCATCGACTCGGTCCAGAAGGACCTCGAGCGCGCCAGGCCCTTCGACTTCGACGTGCTGTCGCCGCACGGTGAGCGGCCCACCGAGTCGATGCTCGCCAGCAAGCGGCGAATCTCCCCGATGATCATCTCGCTGGGAGCGCTGATGCTCGCGGTGCTCGTCTACGGCGGGCTGATGCTCAGCCTGGACGGGGCCGTGGGTAACTTCGTGAACGAGATCAAGCTCCACATGGCCACCAACACGGGGGAGACGCGATGATCTGGGCCATCGTCATCACGTTGCTGACGGGCCTCGCGTGGGGTGCCGTCAAGCTGCTCGGGGTGCCGCCGCTGCTGGCGGGGCTCGTTTCCACGGGCGTGCTGCTGCTGTTCGCGCTCGGCAGGTGGATCGTCGGGAAGCTCAAGGCGCGCAAGGCGGCCAAGAAGCTCGAGGGCGCGCTGGAGCAGCAGGCCGAGGAGCAGCTCAAGACGGTCCGCCCCGACCTGCAGCCGGAGATCAAGGCCATGCAGGCCGAGTTCTCCAAGGCGGTGGAGGCGCTGAAGACATCCAAGCTGTCGCGGGGCCGCAAGGACGCCCTGGCAGTGCTGCCCTGGTACCTCATCGTCGGTCCTCCGGGCGCGGGCAAGAGCACGGCGCTGCGCAACTCGGGGCTGAAGTTCCCCTACCTCTCCGCCAAGGGCGGCGGCGTGCGGGGCGTGGGCGGCACGCGCAACTGCGACTGGTGGCTCACCAACGAGGCCGTCATCCTCGACACCGCCGGCCGGTACGTGAGCAGCGAGGACGACAAGCCCGAGTGGTTCGCCTTCCTCGACACGCTGACGAAGTACCGTCCGAAGCGTCCCATCAACGGCCTCATCGTCGCGGTGAGCGTCAGCGAGCTGATGGGGGTGGATCCCCAGGTGGCCGTCGAGCTGGGCCAGAGCATCCGCGAGCGCCTGGACGAGATCACCTCGCGCCTGCGCACGCTGGTGCCCGTGTACCTGATGGTCACCAAGTGTGACCTCATCCCTGGCTTCACGGAGATGTACGCGGACCTGACGCGCTCGGAGCGCGGGCAGATCTGGGGCTTCACGGTGCCCATGGGCTCGCAGGCGGAGGTCTCCACGGACCTGCTGCTGGAGCGCTTCGACGAGATGGTGAACGTGCTGGAGCAGCGCACGCTCAAGCGGCTGGGCCAGGAGCGCCGGCTGGAGGCGCGCGAGAACATCTACCAGTTCCCGCAGAGCTTCGCGTCGCTGCGCAAGAACCTGACCGAGTTCGTCCAGCCGCTCTTCCTGGACAACGTGTACCAGGACACGCCGGTGATGCGCGGGCTGTACTTCACCAGCGGCACGCAGGACATGAAGGCGATGGAGCGGCTGTCGAGCGGCTCGGCGGAGCTCTTCGGCGACACGCGCCCGCAGCCCGAGCCGAGCGCCGAGGGCCGCAGCTACTTCCTCTGGGACATCTTCACCAAGGTGATGTTCCAGGACCAGGAGATGGCCGTCCGCAGCTCCATCGAGGAGCAGCGCTACCGGCGGCGGCAGCTGGTGCTCACGGCCACGTACTTCACCGCGGCGGCGCTGATGCTGGTGCTGCCCATCGTCTCCTACTTCCAGAACCGGGCGCTGGCGCGCGACGTGCGCGATGCCATCACCGCCGTGCACCTGGATGACCGGGACGACCTGGCCCGCATCAAGGACCTGTCCCCGCTGCAGACCCAGCTCCAGGAGCTGACGAAGCACAAGACGGAGGGCGCCCCCTTCTGGCTGCGCTTCGGGCTGTACGAGGGCGACAGGCTCTTCCCGCTGGCGCAGTCCTTCTACAACACCGCCCTGCGCCGGGTGCTGCTCGGCAACCAGTATGAGCGCATCGAGCAGAACCTGGACCTGTTCGCGCGGAACCAGGACGCGCCGGACTGGAAGCCGGGCTCGGATGACTACGCCAACCACTTCGAAGCGCTGAAGATGTACCTGCTCATCACCTGGCCGCACGCCCAGCGGGAGCCGTCGCTCGACGAGGCCCACCAGGACTGGCTGGTGGATCAGATGGTGCGGCACTGGACGCACGTGAAGGGCTCGGGGGGAGAGGCCAACCTGCAGCAGGCCATCAGCCGTCACGCCCGCACGTACATCCAGATGCTGGCGGCGGACCCGGAGCAGCTCGCCTTCGCGCGCAACAACAACACCGTGCGCGCCGCGCGCCGTGCGCTCAACCGCGTTCCCGTGACGACGCTGGAGCTGGACCGCATCGTCTCCGAGGTGGGCCGCGAGTACCCGGACCAGACGCTGGACGACATCGTCGGCGGCGTGCCCGCCATGCGCGCCACCAAGAAGGTGCGCGGAGCCTTCACCAAGTTGGCTTGGGACCAGGCGGTGCGCACACGTCTGGAGCACGCCTTCAAGGACAAGGAGGCCTGGGTGCTGGACCGGGATGCCAGGGAGGACGAGGTCCAGTCCCGCAACGAGCTGCGCACGCGCTACTACCAACAGTACATCCAGGAGTGGAAGGACTTCCTCCAGTCCATCACCGTCCAGCCCCCGGACAACGTGGACCAGATGCAGGCACTGCTCGAGAGCCTCACGCGCGGCAAGCCCCCCGCCTTCGGCAAGCTGTTCCGGGCGCTCGCCTACAACGTGCAGTTGGAGCGCACGCCCAAGGCGGAGGAGAAGAGCGCGGCCCGCAAGGCCATCGAAGAGGTCTTCTCCAGCGACAAGAAGGACGAGAAGAAGCTCGTGGATCCCAATGCGGCCACGGGCGAGTACACGCTCGGGCCCCGCGACGTGGAGAAGGAGTTCACCACCCTCATCAAGTTCACCACCGAGGAGTCGCGCTCGGAGGACGGCGAGGAGAAGCTCACGTCGCAGGACTTCTACCAGGACCAGCTCGCGCTGGTGCTCAACGCGCTGCTGGGCGTGAAGGAGAAGCCCTCGGAGTCCGGTGCCCTGCTCGAGAAGATCAAGACCACGCGCGAGAGCGTGGCCATGCTCGTCAAGAAGTACGAGAGCGGCGGTCCCATCCTGGAGAAGCTGCTGCTGCCGCCCTTCCAGGACATGCGCTCCATCGTCTTCGCCGGCGTGGCGCAGACCAAGAGCAACGACTGGTGCGAGGCCGTCACCAAGCCCTTCAGCCAGCTCATGGCCAACCGCTACCCCTTCGTGCGCGAGTCCATGCAGGACGCCCCCCTGGCCGAGCTCTCCGAGTTCCTCAGGCCCTCGGGCGGCACGCTGCGCAAGTTCGTCCAGCAGAACCTGGCCGACGAGGTCGTCACGTCCGGCCGCAAGTGGACGTTCGCCAACCTCAACACGCGCGACATGTACCGCGAGGACCTGCTCACCTTCCTGGAGAAGTCCAACAACCTGGCCACCACCCTCTTCCCAGGTGACACGGTGGATCCGCTGGTCCGCTTCCAGGTGCGCGTGCGCGCGGGCACGTCACCGGACACCGCGCCGTCGGAGATCTCCGCCATCACGCTGACCATTGACGGAGTGGACGAGCTGTACCGCAACGGTCCGGACAACGTGTGGAAGCCGATGAGCTGGCCCGGCCAGGCCGGAAAGCTGGGCGCGCACATCCACGTGGAGAACGCCTCCGGCGCCACCGCGGACATCGACGAGCCCGGCGAGTGGGGACTGTTCCGCCTGCTCGAGCGCGTCAAGCGCATCGAGCCCAGCGGAGACGGCCGCTTCTTCACCGCCGTGTGGGAGATCGAGGACATGAACGGGGCGCTCGTCGCCATCGACTTCCGCCCCGAGCGCACCGCCAACCCGTTCTTCGGGCTGTCGGGCAACAACACCGCGCGGCTGCTGAGCATCTTCCGCGACCCGGGCCTGACGCCTCCCAATGGCATCGCCCGCGGCGGCAAGGGCTGCCTCGTCGAAGCCGTGAGCACCAACGGAGCGCCCTGAGGATGACGCAGGCGCCCCACATCGGGCTGCTGGGCAAGGCTCCGCGCCACGCGGAGTTCGTCCGGCACCACGCGGCCAGCCCCCTGGCCCGGTATCTCTTCCGCTGGATGGAGGAGAGCACCGGCCGGCTGCATGGGGCCCGGGCCGCGTTGCCCCCGGCTCCGGCCAGCTTCGTCTTCACCGCGCCTGGCGAGGGCTCGGTGCTGGTGGGGCTGCTGGTGCCGAGCACGGACAGTGTGGGGCGTGCCTTTCCGCTCGCCGTCTTCCAGGAGCTGCCCGCGCAGGAGGTGGCCGGGCGCTTCGCGCTGCTGCCGGAAATCCACCAGCCGTTTCTCCGGGCCAGCGCGCAGCTGCTGCGCGAGGCGGCCTCGCTCGACATCCCGGCGCTGCAGGAGCGCGCGGCGAAGCTGCCCACCGCGCGGCCCGGGGACCTCCGCCTGGCCGAGCGGCTCCGCGAGTCGCTGCTCTCCGAGAAGCGCTGCACGGAGCTGCTCCAGCACGTCACCGCCGGCCTCCCCACCGACGGGCGCTACTACGCGCTGAACACCTTCCTCACCGCCTGCACGGGCGAGCGCCACCGCGAGCAGGCCCTGGCCAGCGTGATGCTGGATTGCCCCTACCCCTCGCACATGGGGCCCGTCACCTGGCTGGAGCTCGCCACGCGGCTGTTGCGCTGGTCCTCCCAGCCTCCCTCCTTCTTCTGGTCCGACGCGCCGCAGCCCCGGCTCCTGCTGTGCCTGGGCGCCGCGCCCCCCACCCTCCTGCTGCACCTGGCGCAACCCACCCGCTCGGGCAACTCCGTCTGGCCCCTGCGCACCGAGAAGCCCGCCGCCATGGAGCAGGCGAAGCAGTCGCTGTCCGCCTCGCAGCGCCAGGTCATCGATTCCTCTCACAGCACGCTCGAGCAGCTCCTGCGTGCCCTCGCGATGAAGGAGCGTCCCTCATGACGACGCCCTCCACCGCCAGCCTGCGCGAGCGCGCCAACGCCTGGCTCGAGCCCATCTCCGCCGAGGCCCCCTGCGGCGCCCCGTCCAAGCACGCCCCCGCCTACGAGAGCGTCTCCGCCGAGGTGGCCAAGCTCGAGTCCCCCACGGGGGAGCCCGTGCGCTGGGACGAGGTCGTCCGGGGCGCCGGAGAGCTGCTGCGCAAGTCCACCAAGGACCTGTGGCTGGCCTCCTACCTCGCCTACGCGCTGTACATGACCGAGGGCCTGGCCGGCGCCATCACCGGGGCGACGCTGCTGTCGGAGCTCACCGAGCGCTACTGGCAGGGCCTCTTCCCGGAGGCCTCGCGGCTGCGCAGCCGCGGGCTCGCGCTCACCTGGTACGTAGACCGCATGAAGCACGTCTTCCCCACCGTGCAGGCCGAGAGCACCTCGCCCGCGGTGGTGGAGGCACTGTCCGAGGCCGTGTCGAAGCTCGCCGAGGTGTCGCGCTCGCGCCTCGCCGCCCAGGGCCCGGCGCTCGGACCGCTCCTCACCAGCCTCGAGCGGCTGCGCGCGAGCATGCCCAAGGAGGCTCCGGCTCCCGCGTCCACCCCGCCCGCCTCCCCCGCCACGCCCGTGGAGACCCCGGCCGCCGCGAGCGCCAGCCCCGCGCCCGTCCCGCCTCCACCCGCGCCCGTGACACC
>NZ_JBJMQP010000171.1:0-9041 GCF_045802625.1 Hyalangium sp.
ACGTGGAGCTGCCTCCGCAGGACTACACGACGCGGCTGCGCGCGGGGCAGATTCCGGCGTTCCGGACGCTGTGGATCGCCGACTACCCGGACCCGGACAACTTCCTCTACCTGCTGCTGAACTCCAGCGCGCAGACCATTTATCCGCTCGGGTACAAGAACCCCGAGCTGGACCAGCTGACTGCTGAGGCGCGCGTGTCCATTGATCCGGATCTGCGCCACATGCTGTACCGCCGCGCCGAGGAGCTGTTCGAGAAGGACTGCCCGCTGCTGCCCCTGTACCACGACCGCATCTTCGCCGTGGCCACGCCCATGGTTCAGGATCTGCGGCTGCACATGACTCCGCCCCAGGTCCGCTTCGAGGACCTGTGGATCGACATGGACAGCAAGCCGTAGGGGCGAGGATAGCGAAATGAGATTGCTCGTCTTGATGTTTGCGGTGGCACTGGCCAGTGCGGGGTGCTCTCACACCCAAAGGCCGGAACCCCAAATCTACATCATCTCCGAGAATGCAGAGGGAGTCGGCACCGCGCTCGGAATTGGCGGCGCAGGCGGCCATGATTGCCAGAAAGAACATGAAGAGTGCATGGAGAGATGTTGGAAGAAGCGTTACCCATGGCCTCATAACTCCAAGCAATCAGGATGGTACTATCAGCGCTGCACCTCGGACTGCAAAGATCAGTACAATGAGTGCGTAAAAGAGCAGGAAGAAGCGCGACAAGGGAAGAAGCTCGAATTTTCGCGCATGGATCAAGCGCTTGATTGGATCAGGCAGCACAAGGCCGAGGTGGCATTGGGAACCGTTGTCGTCGTAGGTGGCGCTGCCTTCGTGCTCACAACGGGCGGGGCGGGTGCTTTGATTCTGGCTCCCCTTGCCCTCTAGTCAGAATGCCCCCATGAAATACAACCCCCACTTCGACGTAGACTCCGTTCTGGACATCCTCCGCGGTGTGAATGAGAAATACCCGGAAGGCTCGCCTGAGGACGAGGCGCTCCGAATCGCCGCAGTCGCGCTCTTCTACGTCCGCGAGACTCAGAAGCTGGAAGATTACCGCGAGTTCTTTCGCTCGTTCTACACGCCTGCCATTGACTACGTCGTCGTCTCTCAAACGTTTGCAACGAGAGAGGAAGCTGACGCGTGGCTCACGACTGGAAAGACTCGCGAGGGCGAGCTGATCCGCGTCGCGGGTCAAGGCTTTCAAGTCATCTCCAGGCGAAATGGACAGGGGTTCGAGCTCCTTCGAACTCCCCTGCCAGAAGAGCTGATGAAGAAATATCCTCCAGAATCAGAATGAATCTGGAGTCCTTCGCTCCACCCTGCTCAGGGCACGGCGCGCCGGGTCTCGGAGGCTCCGTTGCGCTGGGGCCAGCCTCGCGTCTCGGCGAACCCGAACGAGCCTAGATCGAACGCTTCTAGCCGCCAGATGCCGTCGCGCTCTAGCACCACGTAGAGGAAGCGGCCTACGTGTGCTGCCCCCGCGATGTGCGGCCGATCCTTCAATGAGCAGATGGCTACCCGTTCTCCTCGCGCGAAGAGCTGCACGTGCGCCAGTGGGCCTCCGTCCAGGGCAACATCCGTGAGCGTGCCCACTGCTCCGCCCTGCACCAGTAAGGCTTCGTAGAGCGTGCCCGGCGCGTCCACTGGCAGCACCGGCACTTCCCAGCTCGTGGCTCCCGTCTTCGCGTCCAGGGCTCTCAGCAGAAGTTGCTCATGCTCGGGCGTGCACGACGCTCCGCCGTCCTCCAGGCAGCCTCGCGCGAAGGCGTAGCCCACGTCGTCCAGCAGCAGCGCTGGCTCGTCGATGGGGGTGCGCGGCTGCGTGCCTCCATCCCAGGAGACTTGGGCCACCGTGCCTCCGTCCGTGGCGCCTCCGTCCGTGGTGGCGAAGTAGCGCGCTCCCGCGAAGAGGCGCCCTCCTGCCACGGCCAGCGAATTGCCTCCGTCCTCCTGCCCTTCCACGAGCGGTTGGGTGACGAAACCCGTGCCCCCGTCCTCGGGCTCCAGGTCGGCTCGCGCTACGCGCCCGCTCCCTTCGGCGGACAGCAGCACGGCGCCCTGTTCGTCGAGTGCCACTCGCGCGCCTTCGCCGCCAAAGCCTTCCACGGGCCCGGACCGGTGTACTCCTCCGTCTTTGTCGAGCAGCACCAACGTCGCGGGCGTGCCTCCGTCCTCTCCGCTATCAGGCGATGGGCCTGCGTCCTCCGCCGGTCGCCACGAGATGAGCGCCACGGCTTCTCCCTCCGCGGTCAGCGCCACCCGTCCCGCTCCCGTGAAGGGTGCCATGCCTGCTTCTTGCGGGGCCTGCTCCGCCAGCGTGGCCTGCCACAAGCGCTGGCCTGGGCTGTCCAGCGCATAGCTCTCCAGCGCGGAGGCGGGCTCGTGCATCAGGATCCCCGCATCGGACAGGGTCAGCAGCGTGCGCGGGCCTCCATCCTCGTACGGCGCCTCGAAGCGCAGCAGCCCGTTCTTCGTGAAGGCCACCAGCCGGCACCCCGCATCGTCACTGCACACCGACGCGTAGAGCCCATCCTCGCTCACCAGCAGCACCGGTCCTCCAGGCTCCGCCACCGGCATCCCGCCCAGATTCTGGGAGAAGGCCGGGCGGAGATCTCCCGCGTCCGGCCGCTGGCACTCCCCCGAGTGGCACTGCCCCTCTCCCTGGCAGGGCGTCGCCGGAGCGCACACGAAGCCCTCGGGCGTGGGCTGCGTGTGGCAACTGCCCGCGATACAGAGGTTCGCCGACTTGCAGTCCACGCTGCCGCAGAGGGTGTAGTCGGCGGCGTTCGCTTCGCCGCAGCCGCTCGTGGGCCGACATACCGCCACCTTGCAGCGATCCACCGGCGAGGGGCACACCACCGGCGTCGTCACACAGCCCTCCGTCGGCGAACATGCGTCCACCGTGCACGGGTTGTCGTCGTCACACCTCCGCGGCGAGCCCACGCATACTCCCTGCTGGCAACGGCCCTGCTCCTCGCACCGGCTGGTGGGAATGCAGACCGTCCCGTCCGGCGCCAGCGTGTCCACGCACAGGCCCGGGTTCAGCTCGAAGTGGGACTCGTGGCATTGCACCGTCGGCACGCACGCCAGGGGCCTCACCCCTTCGGCCTTGAGTTTCACCGTCTCGGTGTGGCGCGCGGCGGTGAGTTCCAGCACTCCCTCCACCGGCTCGCTCCCCGCGGTGAAGACCACCTCCAACATCACCGTCCCTCCGCCCGGCACGGACACCGAGCCCTCCGTCACCGAGAAGGGACTGCCCGTGCTCGCCGCCACCGTCACTCCGGCCCGCCCCGTGCCCACCAACGTCACCGTGCGGCGGGACTGCTCGCCCTCCAACACGCGGCCGAAGTCCACCTCCGTCTCCTCCACGCGGAAGTCCCCACGCGCGCTGCCGACTCCCGAGTCGTTACACCGGCAGCCACCGGCGAACACGAGCGCCACGAGGAACAGCAGCCAGGGCCGAGTGCGGAGCATGGGCCTGACTTAACCAGCTTCGCGTGGGAGCCTGAAGCGGAAGCCTCGGCCTCTGCCCACCGCTGATACCTGGAGCGCCCAGAGCGCTCACTCGGAGAATGAGCCGCTGCCTGCTCGCTCGGCGCTCCGTGTCCAATAGTCCGCCTCAGGTGGCCGGCGAGCGCCGCGCCAGCGCCCGGACCACCACCGCCAGCACGCCGATGACGACCAGCACCACCACCGCCATCTGGTACCGGGACACCAGCAACTCCAACCGCTCGAGGTTGCCGCCCACCATCCGGCCGATGCTCAGCACCAGCGCGGTGTGCGCCATGGCGGAGACGGCTCCCAGGAGCAGCGCGTTGCGGCGGGGGATGCGCGAGGCTCCCGCGGCGATGAAGATGACGCCTCGGATGCCCGGCAGGAAGCGGTTGACCAGCAGCAACCACGGCCCGCTTCGGCGCATCCGCGCCTGCACCTCCTCCAGCTTCGCGTGCGTTATGCCGAACAGGCTCGCCTGGGGATTGGCGTCGAAGCGCCGGCCCAGCCACGTGCCGAACCAATAGTTGATGGCCGCTCCTGCCACGCTGCCCGCCACCACCACCAGGAACACTAACGGCCACGGGTGCTGGCCTCGCACCGCGTACACCCCGCCCAGCAGGGTGATGGTGTCCCCCGGGAACGGCGGCACCACGTACTCCAGCATCGCCGCCAGCCCGAGCACCAACAGCCCCGCCATCCCCAGCGCCATGATGAAGTGATCAATGGACTCCACCATGCGCGCTCCCACCTCCCGGGGCTTCGAAGCTTGCCTGCCCCCTTCTAGCAAGAGCCCCGGTTCGGCATCCGGACGGTTGTCGCCGTAAGATGGCGGACACCTACCATGACTCCCGCTCCCCACCTCGCCCCACTCCCGAATCCCAAGCCTCCTTCCGCGCCGGCTCCGGCTCCTTCCGCGGCCTCCGCGCCCCTGCCCGCCGCTCGGCTCATGGCGCATGCCGCCGCCTGGCTCATGCTCCTGGGCCTGCTCACCGGGGGCTATGTGGCCGCGGCCATGACGGGCAAGGTGCCCGCCGATCCGCACACGGCGCTCGCCGCTCACCTCGGTGCGCTCATGGGCACCTTCTTCCTGCTCGGCGTGGCGTGGACGCTGCCCATGCTGCGCTACGGCCCCGTGGGCCAGAAGCGGCTGGCGTGGCTCTTCATCGTCCCCATCTACTCCAACTGGGCCGTCACCAGCATGAAGGCGCTGCTGCACGTGTCCGGCGTGGACTACACCGGCCAGGGCAGCAATGACGCCGTCTTCATCACGCTCAACATCACCGTGGTGGTGCCTGTGCTCATCGCCGCCGGCGCGTGGGTCTACGGCTTCCGCCGCGCCCGCTGAGCCTCGGGGCGCTCACGGCGCCGTGAGCGAGGGGCCGAACTGGAAGGAGGAAGTGCGAAACTTCCAGTTCACCATCCGCTCGGAATAGATCTTGTGCCCCACGTCCGAGCCCGCCGCCCCCGCCGCCACCATCAGGGGAATCAGGTGGTCCTCTCGGGGGTGGCACGCACGCGCGTTCGGGGCCTCGGCCCAGCGCGCGAGCTTGTTGGCGCGTGAGGCTGGATCTGGATCACACACCGCATCCGTGAGCCAGGCGTCGAACGGCTCCGAGACTCCCGCCGTGTCCACCAGCCTGCGCAGGTTGTGGTAGCTCAAGCCGCTGCCGACGATCAGCACGCCCTCGGAGCGCAGCGGCGCCAGCGCTCGGCCCAGCTCCAGGTGCTCCCGAGGATCCAGGTTCGTCTTGAGCGAGAGCTGGAGGATGGGAATGTCCGCCTGCGGGTAGATGAGCAGGAACGGCACGAAGAGCCCATGATCAAAGCCTCGCTCGCCGTCCTCCCTCACCGGCAGCCCCGCGGCCCCGAGCAGCTCCTTCACCCGCTGCGCCAGCCATGGCGAGCCCGGCGCCGGATACTTCAGCCGGTACGTGTGCTCGGGGAAGCCGGAGTAGTCGTAGAGCATGGGCGGCTGGGGGTGCGTCTGCACCGTGAACTGCTCTTCCTCCCAGTGCCCGGAGATGACGAGGACAGCCTTGGGCCTGGCGCCGATGGACGCCGCGAGCCCTCGCAGCGAAGCCGCCAGGTTCTTGAACGGATCCTCAGGCCCCCAGTCCATCCAGAAGCAGGGCCCCCCTCCATGCGAGAGGAAGAGCGTCGGCAACGGCATGGAAGGGCTCTGAGGATTCATGGCTTCACTCCTACCGGACCAGAGACAGGGGTTGCTTACGTGCGTGGCGCGATGGGGGCCTTCTTCAGCCGACCCCAGGCGACGAAGGCCGCCAGCGCGCCGAGCACCACCGGGCCGCCAATCATCGGGAACTCCCCACGGGAAATGTGCATGCCCAGCGCGAGCACCATCACCGTGGCGAGCCCCACGCCCGCCAGGCCTGTGAGGAAGGGCTTGATGCGGGTGGCGGCCGGCAGGATCAGCCCGAGCGCGCCGGCAATCTCCGCGAGGCCGATGAAGTGCACCAGCGGCCCGGGAGTCGCGGTCACCCACGCCATCTGCTTGCCCAGTTCTTCAAGCGGGACGGTCAGCTTCATGAACCCCGCCCCGATGAAGGAGAGGGCCAGCAGGACCTGGACCACCCAGAGGGCAATGTGCAGCCCCTTCGAGGGCTGGCTCGCGGGGCGGGAGAGAGAGGAAGCGGCGGTGGTGTCGTTCATGTTCATGGTGAAGAAATAGCCTGTTGCCATTGCCACTACTAGACCCGCGACATGCCACACGGTATTCACGTTCGGAGCTGCAGGAGTCCCATGCGGCCCCCGGGTTGATGCGCGGAGGCGGGTGACAGCGCATCAGCTCACGCGCTTCAGGCTCACGTGGTAGCTGAAGGGGCGGGTGATCACGCTCGCCACTTCCCAGCCTGCTCGGCGTACGAGCGCCCGGAAGGCGTCGAGCGAGCGCGGGCGAACGGTGAACTCCTGCGCGAACCTCGTGGGGCCATCGCCGCGCGTCACCGAGCCCACCACCCTGGAGTCTCCCGGCGTGCCGAGACGAAGGGCCTCGAGGTTGGTGATGATCTCCTCGTCCGTCCCGTACTCGAACAGTCCGCCCTCCGAAGAACAGCCCACCACCGCGTCACCGAGCTCCGCGTCCCGCAGCAGCTTGCGCAACGGGTCCACGTCGCGCCAGTCATAGCGGACGTGCTGAAAGCTCACGTCCAGCTCTCGCAGCGGGCCTCCCTCGGCGCGGAGCGCGGCGACCGCACGGGCCCCAAACGCGGGGCCGCTCTCGTCGGGATCCAACACGTGAATGGAGATCCGCCGCCCAGACAGCTCCCGTGGGTGCTCCTTCCGCAGCAGGAACAGCGCGTTCCAGCTGTCCGCCCCAGGCCCTCCGGCGATGTTGAAGAGCTGGACCGGGCGCTGTGGACGTGCGCTCAGCGCCGGAGCGAGCCCGTCGGCGAGCAGGCGCGCCATGTCCTCCAGGCGAAGGCGCGCCAACCTCGTCGGTGGAGCGGCGGCGATCTGGCGATCCACCCGTTTGGCCCAGCCCTGGCCCAGGTTGTCGGGGCCGAGCTTGCCCAGGTACATCGTCATCCCGCCCAGCACCCCACCCGCCCCCGCCAGCAGCCCGCGCCCCAGGACCGACCGGCCCACGATCAGCCGCAACAGCAGGCGCTGCACAGGCTTCGGGACCTTGGCTCGGCGCTGCTCGTCCCGCGCGAACTTCTCGAGCATGACGGCGATCGCCGCGTCATCGAGCTCCACCGCGAACGCCGGGTGCGTCACATCGATGACGGGGACCTCGAGCCCATCGCCCGTCACCGCGTAGCACACGCCCGGCTGCTTGTTCTTCTCGGGAATGAGGGTCGTCATCTCGGCTCGCCTGTGGGTGCGCCCGTAGGCGCTGAAGCCTCACGGTTCATATCGCAGCCTGGCGCCGGGAGTTCCACGCTAGACTCCGGCGCATGAGCCGAAAGCGTCTCGCGATAGGACTGAGTCTCCTGGTGGTACTCGGCATGGGGGCGGTCGTCGCGCGTCCGCTCCTGTTCCCAAGGCGGATGGATGTCGTCTCCATCAAGGCCAGCGCGGCCTACCAGGATCCCTCGCTCCTGGCCCGCGCCTGGCAACTTCCGGTCGCCGCGGAGTACGCGCACGCGGGCGAGGTGTTCCAGCCCAACGTGTCCTTCTGCGGCCCCACCAGCGCGGCCAATGTCCTGCGAACGCTGGGACACCCGGGGGCCACTCCGCAGCAGGTGCTCGAGGGCACGGGGAAGTGCACGCTCGGGTTCTGCTGGGGAGGCCTGACGCTGGACCAGCTCGCCGAGGTGGTCCGCGGCAACCTCAAGCCCCCAGCGGGAGTGCAGGTGCTGCGCGGCCTGAGCCTGGAGGAGTTCCGTCAGCACCTGCGCCATGTCAACGAGCCGCAGCGGCGCTACATCATCAACTTCGATCGCGGGCCGCTCTTCGGCACCGTCGGGGGACACCACTCCCCCATCGCCGGGTATCTCGAGCAGGAGGATCTGGTGCTCGTGCTCGACGTCAATGAGAAGTACCGCCCGTGGCTGGTCCCCACCGAGCGGCTCTACCAGGCCATGACCACCGTGGACAGCTCGAGCGGGCTCCAGCGGGGGCTGCTCCTCATCGAATAGCCCTGGCCTCGCGGGACGAGTGGCCGCCAACCGCCCAGCGTGAGACGGGCGTGGCGGGACATGTCATGCTGCCGCCGCGATGAGCGAGACGAGCGGTGAGCAGGCGCGCAAGCCGATGATCGAGGTGCGAGGGCTCTACAAGTCCTTCGGGGATCAGGAGATTCTGCGCGGCGTGGATCTCGTGGTGGAAGAGGGCACCACCTGCGTGCTGATGGGCGTGTCCGGCTCGGGGAAGACGGTGCTGATCAAGCACCTGGTGGGGCTGCTGCACCCGGACCGGGGCACGGTGCGCGTGGACGGAGAGGATCTCTCCCAGCTGAACGAGGCGGGGCTGGACGGGCTGCGGCGCAAGATGGGCATCCTCTTCCAGGCCAACGCCCTGTTCGACTCGCTCAACGTGTTCGACAACGTGGCCTTCCCGCTGCGCGAGCGCACTCGCATGTCGGAGCCGGAGATTCGCGAGGCGGTGAACAAGGCCCTGGCGGTAGTGGGGCTGACGCACGCGGCCCTGCGCTTCCCGGGCGAGCTGTCCGGCGGCATGCAGAAGCGCGTGGGCTTCGCTCGCGCCGCCATCCTCCAGCCGAAGATCCTCCTCTATGACGATCCGACGGCCGGCCTGGATCCGCTCACCACCGCCTCCGTCAACGAGGTCATCTTCACGGGTAAGCACCAGCTGGGCGCCACCTCGCTCGTCATCACCCCGGACGTGGCCTCCGCCTTCCGGGCGGGAGACAAGCTGGCCCTCATGCACGAGGGCCGCATCGTCGAGTTCGGCCCCCCGGAGGAGTTCCGCCGCTCGGAGCACCCGGCGGTAAAGGCGTTCCTCAACAACTGGCTGCGGCGCCAGTCCCAACGCCCCCACAAGAGCTGACGGGGCTCGCTGAGCCTTCGCTTCGGAGGTGGCGCATGGCGCAAAGGTGGACCGGAGTCTGGAAGGCCGCTGTGCTG
>NZ_JBJMQP010000172.1:0-48683 GCF_045802625.1 Hyalangium sp.
ATCTCCTGAACAGGCGACAGGGAGCAAACCGCGGCACTCAGTCAGAAGCACTCAGGAGCGTCTAGCGTCGGGCACTTCATGGAATGGTTTTGGCTGAGAGCTGGCTTGGCCTCATTCGCGTGCGCTCATCCCCCTGTCTGAACTATCAAGAAAGCCACCTGCTATTCGACCTTGAAAGGGGTGGGTTTCAGAGCCCACAGGAACTTGCGGCGAACCTCAAATACGGCGACTTCGACAAGATGCTCGTCATTCAAACGCCGTCCGAGAAGATCGAATTCCCGGACGATTTTGCGACGATTCTTCTGGATAATCCTCAGCGGCAGGTTTCATCGGGTGCTGATGCCTACTCGAACGCCGAGAACCGCCTCAAGGCGGCAGCGGTGTCTGGTGGGATTACAGTGTCGATCGATCAACATGTATGTCGCTCGGAGTGTATTTGTGTGCAAGTCTATGCAAACCACAATCAGCAAAAGCTAGATTTATTCTTCGACTAAAGTCCTATGTTTCTGAAAGCGCCTAAAGAGTCTACTGATCCACGGGTTCGCTCCCTTCTACAGAAAGCAGCCCGCCGTGGTTTCACGGGGGTCGTTGATCGCGCTCTGGCTCGTCTTGAAATGAATGGAGACAAGACATGGGTACGCTCGCGCGCAGTCGTTATCACTTTTGAGGAATGCTGGCCGCTTGCCAGTGCACTCGTTGTCAACCGAGAGTCCTCAAGTAAGCGCGATTGTCTGCTTCGCGTCGCCAAGACAGCCAAGCAGAAGGATGCGGCAGGACTTGGCGCACTCGCTCATGCCTACCAAGAGGGTGACAGGTCAATGACAGACTGCGTTCCCGACCAGCATATGTTAAGAATGGTCTCAGAAGCGCTTCAACGTCCGGCCGCCTTCTTCGAGTGGGCACTCCGGCAGAGCACATCTGATCAAAGCAACGCCATCATTCGTGCCGCTCAGCAGTACTTGGCTGCGGCCACTTGGCAGTGGGACAAGGCCTGCATTCTCGCTGGCGCATTGCTGTCGCTTAAGGGAGACATTCCTGCTGTTGAGCCCGCAGAGACGCCGCTAGGTGCCTGTCGGAATATCTCGACGACCCACTACATATCGAGTAGTGCGAGTTAAACGCACCGCTACGGTTGGTATGTAGGAGTCGTTTTTTGGCGGTACTCCGACAAGCTCCTAGCCCGCCTGACGCTCAACGCGAGTCTCAGCGCTTACCGCGAGGCCTGCGTCGACGTGGTCCGCCTGGACGGGGCCGTACTTCAGTTGACGGCCTTTCCAATGAGGCCGCCTGCGCCAAAGCCCAACATCCCGCCGACCAGGGCGAAGGGGGCAAGCGGAGTGAGCAGGAGGAGAGCTGTCGTCCCCACTCCACCGACCATAGCGCCAGCGTGCCCCGCCAGCGGGGAAAGGGGTGGAACGCGAGGGTACGGGGTGGGACGGGGCGGGATGACGAACCCGAGGAGAATCAAGGCGATAGCGGGTAACAGCGCGTCCTGCTTAGGGTTTTCTATCGCCTTGCTCACGGGTTCGATTCCCGCCGACTCCACTTTTTTACGCCGTGCTTACGGGTGGTTGGCAGCTTCCTCCATCTGGGCACACGCCGGCCCAGGTGGCCCCCAGGGGGGAGGCAACAGGGGCGTGGGCGTCTGGGGCAGCGTGACTGCTCGAGGCTCAATACCACGCCTGCTGGGGAGGCCCCTGCGCTGCAGCCAGCTGAGCAGGCCGCGTGGGCAGTGCCCTGTGGTGGCCTCATGAGCGTCGGCGGACGTTCAATGGGAAGGATGGCCGTCCCGTGTTCGTGCTAGCGGCTGATCCCGTCGGGCCCGGCTGTGTCAATAAGGCGTAGCCCCTCGCTTGCCATGAAAACCCACGCTTCCGCCCGAATGTTGCGCGCCGCGCTCGCCACCGCGCTCTCGCTTGCCCTATTCGCCTGCAGCTCCGAGCCGGAGCAGGCGCCGCGCCCCTGCCCCACCCCCCAGGACACCACGCAATACCGGCTGCCCATCATCGAGGTGGGAAAGGTGGGCCAGGTCGCGAAGTTGACCGTGCCAAGCCCGAACATGGACGTGTGCGCCAGGTCGGTCACGGAGGTCACCACCACTGTGACCGAGCCCCTCGGCGCGGTTGTCCCGAGCACCGGCGCGATGACCGAGATCGCGAACCAGGATTCCTCAAGCGCCTCGCGAAAGCTGACGGGCGGCACCGCCGAGTTCACTCCGACGCGGTGGGGCTGGCACACCGTGAGATTCGACTTCGGGGCGGTGGGCGGCCAGGTCGACGCGCGGATGTTCATCGCCGACACCATTGCGCTCACCCAGACGTTGCCGTTCAGGTGCGAGTACCTGCAGCGCAGCCGGTACGGGTGGCTGTGCGAGACCGCCTACGTCCGCGACCTCATCACGGTGCGGACGTTCACCGGGGCGGATGTGTCGATCGTCGACGACGTTCTCTGGGTCTACGACTACCAGAACGGCGCGCTCCAGCGGTACATCGATACGGGCTCGGGCGAACTGGTGAACGACCCGCCGGCCGCCGCCGCCGTCCCACGATACACGTATTCTGGACCGGGCATGCTGGCGACGCGGGATGACGTCCTGCTCGTCTTCAACGGCAAGGCCGAGCTCTACGCGGCCAGCATCGGCGGCGTCGGGTTGGTGGCGAGCCTCGAGTCTCCTCTGCTCTCGGACGTGACCGCGATGCACCGCGATGGAAACTGGGTGTACGTCCTCCGCGACGACAAACTGGTCGTGCCCCTGTGGATCGATCAGGCCGGCGGCCGCATCGTCCCAAAGACCGGCTTCACGGTCCCGGGCACCGAGGTCATGGCGGCAGGGCCGAGGGGGCTGGTCACCTACGAGGAGGTGAACGGTTCGCTCACGGTGCGACGCCTTCAGCTTCGCGACGGCGGCCTGGCCAGCGAGGCGCGCCTGGAGTTGCCGGGCCTGCTGGACCCGGACAGCTTCGTGTCCTCCCAGGCGCTCTTCGAGCGCTCCACGAGCCTCTACGTGCCCCGCCGGGTATTCGTCCTCCTCCACGACGGCGAGTCGATGCGCCTGGGCGAGGTCCCGTACCAGCGAAACACTTGCAGCAGCGCGTGCGTGTTGTACCCCGGTGTGCGGAGGGACCTGCTGTTCTGGCCAGAAGGGGGCATGACGAAGGTCGTCCTCCTGCCATAGCGGTCTCGTCCTGGGCTGTGGCGTCCAGGACGTCGTTGTAGGAGGGAGGCTCCGCGCCCGGAGACGCGGAGCCCCCGCCCCGTCACTCAGCGCACGGTGGTCTTGAAGGAGTTCACGGTGACGTCGCCGGTGCCTTCCACGGGCTCGGTCCCGAGCTCGAGAGACGACAGGTATTCGTTACCGGTGATGAAGCCGCGAGACTTCAGGTAGTCGAAGAGCGGTTTGAATTCCAGGGTGCCTTGCGTCATGGGCGTCAGCATCTGGAACACCAGGAATCTCCATGTCTGCGACCCACCGGGCGGGAAGTTGTCTGCTTTGTAGGTCTTGTAACGCACGCCGTTGATCGTGATCTCCTCGACGAACCAGGCGGGGTTCCGGTCGAGCCCGTAGCCTCCATAAGGCTCGACGGCGACCATGACCTCATGCGTGATGGGAGTCTGGGGAAAGCTGGGGTAGCGGGTCGCATCCCGCGTCAGCCAGAGGTCGAAAGTCAATTGACCCGTTCCCGTGTAGGTGCTTCGCGTCGCCCACGAGCTCGTCAGCTGGCTGATGGCATTGATTTGCCTGGGCAGGTTGGTGTTCGGGGTCACGGGGTTGCCAGGCTTCTGGCCAAACACGATCGCGGGATAGCCTTTGACCTCGCCCGGATCCTTCGGCCACCTCCAGGTCCACCGAGCGGACACGGAACCATCAGCGGCGATTCCACCGATGCCGACACACTGGGAGTAGTCGGTGATGGGTCCCCGGCCCCACTGGTTGTTCTGCACCGCGTAGGAGCCGGCGGTCAGCCACGCTTCATCCTCGCAGTTCATGACGAAGGACGTTCCACTCACGGTGAACTGGTTGCGCGTCTCGTAGAGAAGGGTGTTCCAGGAGGAGTCCCACACCCCGACCCGGACGTCGTACTGGCCCGGAGGCAGGTCCGCGGGCGAGGCGAAGTCGAACGTCAACTGCTGGGGCGAGCCCGCCGTGAGGGTGACGGGGCTGAAGGACTTGTTCCCGTAGATGACGTTGAAGTCGAGTGATTTGTAGATGCGGATGTCGACGTACAGGCCTTGCAAGGTGGTCGTCGACGACAGGGTGACGGAGGCTGTCTGGACCTCGCCCGCGACGAGCGGGTTCTTCGAGACCGACGAGCTCACGATGGAGACCTTGGGGCCCGTCGTAGGCGCCTGGACGGTGAACTGGTCGCGCGTCTCGTAGAGAAGGGTGTTCCAGGAGGAGTCCCACACCCCGACCCGGACGTCGTACTGGCCCGGAGGCAGGTCCGCGGGCGAGGCGAAGTCGAACGTCAACTGCTGGGGCGAGCCCGCCGTGAGGGTGATGGGGCTGAAGGACTTGTTCCCGTAGATGACGTTGAAGTCGAGTGATTTGTAGATGCGGATGTCGACGTACAGGCCTTGCAAGGTGGTCGTCGACGACAGGGTGACGGAGGCTGTCTGGACCTCGCCCGCGACGAGTGGGTTCTTCGAGACCGACGAGCTCTCGATGGAGACGGGCGAGGAGGAGATGTCACTCGCTCGAAATTCCGAAGGTGATGAAGCCGGGTCGCCGGTGCAGGCGATGAGGACGAGCGTCAGTGCGAAGCCGATGAGTTGCTTGGACATGGCCCCTCTCCTTGTGGATGGCGCGACGCGAAGATGGGGTCGCGCGGAGGGCCTGCAGGAGTGCGATGGTGGACGCACCTGCCCTCGAGGGAGGGGCTCGTGCGGGTCCGGACACATTCGGGGGCCCCAAAAGCCCTCTGCGAGAGGCCCTCGGGTACGACTCAGGCGGCCAGGCGGGCCGATGCCCGGGTGCTCGGCCTCGGAGGCTCGTAGCACACCGACAGGCCGGTCAGCGGGGTGAACCGGTCCAGCGCCTCGACGCCCGCCACGGAGTTGCCGCGGGCCTCGCGCGTGGGCAGCTACTACTCGTTGAAGCGCAACGGGAGCTGGATCGCGAGCTCGGGTTGGTTGGTATTGCGCGGGAACACCACGCGCTTCAGCTGGCCCTCCAGGCACTTCGCCAGGCTCGGCGACACGGTGGCGGGCTCGGTCACCTGGGCGGCGCTCACGTCGCCCGAGTGAGCGATCGTGACCAGCAGCATGACGCGGCGGTCCGCGGGAAGCTCGGCGCGGAACTGCTCTCCGCACTCGAGGAGCTTCCGCGAGTTCTTCATCATGACGCGGTTCACGTCCCTGGCGGTGAGCACGGGGGCGGGCTTCGGCGTCACCGTGGGCTTGGGCTCCATGTCCACGGGAGGCTCCTCCGCCGGTGGAGGCTCGGTCTTCTGCTCCACGGCGGGAGTGGGCGCGGGGGGCGCTGGCGTGGGAGTGGGCTCCACCCTGGGAGCCGGGCTCGGGACCGGCGCGGTCACCACGGTGACGGGCGCAGGAGGCGCTGCCCGAGGCATGAGGTACCAGACCGCGCCTCCACCCAACGCCAGCAGCGCCACGGCCCCCAGGGCGCCCATCGCCACCGACAGCCCCGTGCTCCGCGCGGGAGGACTGGCGGCGTCGGTGACGGCGGCGGGCGGGGGAACGGTGTGGAGCCCCTGGGAATCGTTGCTGGGGCGCTCCTGGGCCTCGACGGTGGGAACCCGAGCCGACGGACGGATCAGGGTCTTCTCGGTGCCGAGCGGCTCCTCCTGCTGCGGGAGCAGCGTGCTCACGCCCAGCTCGGAGAGCGAGGGAATCTTCGTCTTGCGCTCGACGTCGGCCGCGCCGAACACGCCCTGCAGGTACTGGGCGAGCTGCGACACGCCCGGGATCGACGCCGTCCCGCGCAGGAACTCCTCCAGGTCGGCGCGCATCTCGGCCGCGTTCGCGTAGCGATCCTCGCGGTGGCGCTCCAGCGCCTTCATCACGATGCGATCCAGGGCGGGAGGAACGTCGGGCCGGTGGGCGCTCGGCGGGGGGATGGGCTGATCCATCAGCGCCAGCAGCACGCCGAGCTCCGTGTCCCGCTCGAAGACGCGGCGCGCGGTGAGCAGCTCGTGGAAGGTGACGCCCAGCGAGAACAGATCGCTGCGGGCATCGAGCTGCTGCTCGCCCCGGGCCTGCTCGGGGGACATGTAGCCCCACTTGCCCTTCAGGAGCCCGGGCTGCGTCTGCGTCATCCGCGAGGAGGCCTTGGCGATCCCGAAGTCGAGCACCTTCACCGTGCCCTGGTACGTGACGAAGATGTTCGAGGGCGAGATGTCCCGGTGGACGAGCTCCACGGACCGCCCCTGCTCCTGGTAGCCGTGGGCGAACTCCAGGCCCTCGAGCACCGAGAGGATGATGCGGGCGGCGATCGGGATCGGCACGCCCTGGCCCGTGGACTGGGTGGCGGCGAACACCGCCTCCAGGTCTTCGCCCGCCAGGTACTCCATGCAGATGAAGTACCGGCTGTCCGCCACGCCCAGATCGGTGATCTGGACGATGTTCGGATGGTGCAGCCGCGCCGCCAGCCGCGCCTCGTCCAGGAACATCGAGACGAACTCGCGATGCTGGGTGAAGTGATCGAGCATGCACTTGATCACCACGTCCCGCTCGAAGCCCTCGGCGCCGAGCTGCTTGGCCAGGAAGATCTCCGCCATGCCGCCCTCGGCGAGCTTGCGGATGAGCACGTACTTGCCGAAGCGGCGCAAGGGCGTGACCGGCTGGGTCAGGGGAATCGCGGGTTGGGTAGCCGTCATGGCCGAGCTTTCCGAAGAGTTCGGACCCAGTATGCCTCGTCCTGACCCGAGACGAGACGGAACACCAGGGCCTCCGTGGGAGGCAGGCGCTGGGAGAAGCGGCCCTTGGCGTCGAGCTTCATCGCCTGCCCATTGAGGAAGAGCCGGGAGCCGCGCGGGACCACGCCCTCCACCGGTATTCCCTCGCGTCCGAAGCGCTCATCCGGGCGGGGACGGCTGAGCGCCAGCCCCTTGCGCTCATTGTCATACACCAGCTGCAGCTTGTTCATCCGGCCGCCTGCCAGCTCGTCTCCCCCAGGGCCGAGCGCCGCCACGTACCAGAGGTAGCTCCCCTCGCCGAGCGTGCCCGGCTCCAGGCTGTATTGGTTCTGGTTCGTCACCCGCTGCAGGAGCGGCGTCTGGACGTCGGCGGCGCGGTAGAGGCGCAGTTGGTACGAGCGCGCCCCCGGCCGGGGCTCGAAGCTGAAGTGCAGCGAGGGCACCGCGCTCTGGAAGTAGACCGTGGCCTTGAGCCCGGTCTCGAGCACCTCGGCCTTCGGGGTCGAGCTCGCCAGCGCGGAGCGGCCGCGATCCGGCTGGAACCGGGCCGAGCCCTGGGCGCGCACGTTCCCGTCCTCACCGAGGAAGCGCCAGTACAGCTCGCCTCGGGCCGGCGGTTCGACTCGCACCTGGTCCGCGCCCGCGCGCCCCGCGAGCAGCGGCTCCCGGAAGGAGGGCTCCTCCGCCACCTCCACCCGGAGGGGCGCTCCGGACGCGGAGGGAACCTGGATCCCCGCCTCGCCGGGCCCGTCGGTGAACACGCGCACGCCCTTCGCATCCGGAGGCAGTACGAGCAGGGGCGCCGAGGCCTGCTCGGCTCGCGGAGACTCCGAGGCTCGGCGTACTCCTTCGCCCGCCTTGAGGAGGGTCGTCTTCCCATCGGCCACCAGCTCGGCCTGCCCGGCGAGGACGGTGACGGTGGCGCCTGTCTCGGGATTGCTCACGGAGAGCGTGCTCTGCTCGGAGACCTTGAGCTCGACTTCACCGCGAGCGTCCGCCAGCTTCAGCGACTGCTTGCCCGTGCCGAACTGGAGCCGCGCCTTTCCGCGGCTGAGCCGCAGCGTGTAGGCGTTCTGGTCTCCCTGCCGGGAGGCCTCCTCGAGCGTCCCGGCGGTGTCCCCGGCGAGGCTGACCTGCAGCGCGCTGGAGGACAGGCGGGCGCTGGAGCCCGCGGGGATCTCGAACGCCGCGCCGCGACCGAGCTCCCGGCTCTGGTCAGGGGCCACGTCGGCGAAGGAGCTGTCCCGGGCGCCCCGCACGCGGGCCTTGCCGCCCTGGGGCTTGAGGGTGAAGACGAGCTCCTCCGCGACCATGGGCGGCGGGGCCCGCCTGGGCTTGCTGAGCGAGAGCGCGAGCTCCTCACCCGCCACGACGGGGACGGGCTGGCCTTGCGAATCGAGCACGCGGATGGCGCCGTACTGGAGCGTCAGCTTGGGATCCGTCTCGCGCAGGACGAACACCATCTCCGACGCGGTGACCAGCTCCGCCCGGCCGAAGCGGCCCGTGACGGTGAGCCCGTTGCCGCCGGCCTTCGGCGCGGTCGAGACGATCCTCCCTTCCTCCAGCTCCAGGGTGAGCGCTCCCGGCGCGCCATTCACCCGCAAGCGGCTGTTCTCGGCCACCTCCACCTCGGTGCCGTTGACGTAGCGCACGCGCGCGGTGCTCCCGGGACCGGTCACCACGGTCTCGCCCGGGTAGAGCGGCTCGTCCACGCGGCCGGGGCGGGAGGCCGCCTCCTGCTGCACCGTGACCTGGCCCTGGAGTTGGATGAGCTTCGCCAGCTCCGGCATGCCGGGTGTGGCAGGGGGCTGCTTGTCACATCCCCCGCATCCCCCCCAGAGGAGCAGGAGCAGCGGGAGCGTGAGGGAGAGGACGCGCACGACTAATTCTCCAGAGGAGACAGATCCACGTAGAACAGCGCCTGATCTCCAGCGCCCACGTCCACCACCTTCGTCTGCGGCATGTAGCCGCGTGCCTCGAAGGTGACGTGATAGCGGCCCGCGGGCAGGCGGAACTCGAAGTCTCCCGTCGCGCGGGTGCGGGCGCGGAGCCGGGCCTCCTCGACACGCAGGGTGGCCAGGACGGGGCGCCCCTGGGTGGAGCGCACGTGCCCGCGTAGCCAGGCCCGTACCTCCGTGGCCTTCTGCAGGAGGACCTCCACCGAGGCCTCGCCATGGGAGGGCACGACCACCACCTCCTCCTGCGGCCGGACTCCGGTGCCGGCGAGCTTCAAGGTGACGGGGCCCGGGCCCGCCTCGGGCACCACGAAGAAGCCGTCCGCATCGCTCCGGGCGACCACCTGACCGCCGAGCTGAACCTCGATACCGGCCACGGGCACCTTCGTGCCCTCGTTGCCCTGCTCCCACAGGAGTCTGCCCTTCACGGTGCCGGGACCTGGGATGCGCTCGAGCGGCAGGAACACACTGGCCTGTCCTCCCGAGGGCACGAGCACCGCGAGCTCCACGGGCTGATAGCCCTCGGCCGAGGCGCTGATGGCCACCTGGCCCGAGGCAAGCCCCTCCACGCGGAACGCCTCCCCCACGGCGATGGCCTCCTTGCCACCGGCCTGGACGCGCGGGCTCTTCAGCGGCAGGGAAGGGTGGGGCCGCAGGGTGATCCACACCGTCCCGGACGTCTCCGGCGTGGGCGCGGCGGCCAGGGCGCCGGTGCTCAGCAGCACGAGCACGAGTGTCATCGCGCACGGTCTCATGGGTGCGGCTCCCCTCCGAGCGTGAGCTGGTAGCCCACTCCGAGAGACAACCCGCCCAGGTTGCCGCTCACCTGCTGGCTTCCCGGCGCGTAGCCCCACTGCACCAGTCCGGCCACGCGGCCCGGGCCCAGCCTCCAGGCGAAACCGGCTCCCACCGTCACGTCGGGGCCCGTCGAGCGGAGCTCCTGGGTGACGGTGCCTTCCTGGCTCTTCAGCTCCAGGTCGCCCTGCATGCCCAGGACGCCCGCGCTCGCGTCCGCGAAGAGCAGGCCCCGTGACAGGACTGGCTGGCTCCAGCGGACCCCGAGCCGGAGGGCGCCACCGCCGAGGGTGAACGTCTTGGTGACCGGGTTCGGTCCGTCCGCCGCGAGGGTCGTGCTCACCGCGGTGTTGCCGCGCAATTCGAGCTGCACCAGCGCCTCCACGGGCAGGGTGGCGAGCCGGAGCGCGCCCTCGAGCTGGAGTCCCGCGCCATGGGCCTGGGCGGCGTTGCTGTGCCCGAACAGGAAGGCGCCCAGCGTGGGCTGCCAGGGCGACCGCTGGGAAGGCGGGGGCAGGTGCTGCGCGGTGGACGCAACCGGAGCGGGGGACTCTGGTCGCGTCGGCGCGCCAGGGGGCGCCGGACGAGGCTCGAGCTGGAGCGTGAACGAGCGATCGGTCTCGTCGAGCGGTGAAGCGGAGATGTTCACCGGAGCCGTGCTCACGGTGGAAGCGGTGAAGGGGACCTCGAAGACGCCGCCCTCCTTCGCTTCGATGGGGCCGAGCGTGCCCTGCTCGGCGCTCACGGCGAGGGGTGGGAGCGCGACGGCGGGGTTGCCGCTCTCATCCACGACGAACCCCTGCAGCCGGACGGGCTGCCCCTGGATCGGAGTCTCCATCGCCACGAGCTGGACGCGGGGGAACCTGGGCTCGGGGAGCGGCACGGTCCGCGTGCGGCTCTTGCGCGAGCGCTCGAGGATGGTCACCTGCGCGCTCGTGACTCCGGGCGGAAGCCGCACCGGCACCACGGCCTCTCCGTTGGCCGCCGCGATCACGGGCCCGTAGGAGGCGGCACCCAGCGAGACCTGCACCCGCGCGCGAGGCGGCGCCTCGACCCGGAGCGAGTAGGGACCGTGGACGGGCAGGGCGAGCCACGCCCCGGAACTGCTCGTTCCCCGCTTCACCGTCGCATGGAACAGGGCCACCAGGGGGCCTTGTCGCGAGGGCGGCCGATAGGTGGCGTGGAACGTGCCGTCCCGCGCGGGAGCGGGCTCGGTGATGGAGCCGGCGTTGACGCTCAGGGAGACCTGCGCGTCACTCAGCGGATGGCCCGCCTCATCGAGCACGCTGAGCTCGAGTTGCGCGCTGTCCTCGGAGGTGACGAATGGCTTGTCGGAACGCAGCGCGACAGCCTGACCCGTCATGGTCAGAACCAGGAGAGTGAGAGTCGCTGCCGCCATGGAGCCTAGGGGTCGTTCCTTTCGCCTCGCCGCAGTCTACGCAATCCACCCCAGGGGCGCGATGCCACCACGAGAAGGGCCAGCCAGGTGACGAGCTGACCCGGTAGACCGGCGGTCTGGCAACCGCACCCGACGTCCACACCCGGGTCCTTCTGTTGGAAGTCCACACGCTCCGTCTGGGTGAGCAGGCTTCCCTCCGGGTTCACGACCCAGACCTTCGTGCTCACCGTCTGGTGGAGCTGGGTGGTGGTCTGGGCGGTGACCTTGACCGTCAGCGGCGAGCCCTTGCGCAGCTCCGGGAGCGCGAAGCCGCCTGCCTTGGCCGGTAGGGCCTGGCCGCCGCTGCTCGCCCCAATCACCGTCAGGCCCTGGGGTTCCAGCATCAGCACGCCGCCCGTCACGGTCAGGTCACCCTCGGTCGATACCTGCACCTCGAGCTCGACCAGCTCACCGGGCTCGGTCACCAGGCTGTCCGCCGAAGTCAGCACCGAGAGCTTCGCGACGGCCGAGCACTGCGGCAGGACGAACCGTTGGACCTGATCGCCGTTCGGCTTCCTCAGCACCTCGTCGTTGATGAGCGGCCAGACGGCCAGGGTCTTCGATGCATCGGCGGGGCACTCGGGCAAGCTGACGGCGGTCGTCCACCGGCCGGGAGACTCCTCGACGGGCGAGGTGACGGCCAGGGGCGGATTGGCGGCGAAGGAGAGGCTCTTGTCCGCGGGCAGCGTCGCCGGGTTTCCACATTGGTCGCGCAGGATGATCCTGGCGGTGAGCTGTCCGCTGCGGATGAGCAGCGGAGCGGGCTCCTGGGTGCTCTGGATGAACGAGAAGCTCGAAGTCTCACGGCTGGGAATCCCCGCCTTGAAGCGGATCGTGAGCGCCTCCTCGGGGGGGACGCCGGGGACGATGTAAGGGGTGCCGCTGGAGACGGTGAACCCGACGTCCTCTGGCTCCGTGTCCTTCCAGACCACCTGTGCGGTGCTCGCCAGGGAGCCCGTGACACATTTGTCGGCGTACGTCGACCGCTCGAGGGTGCTTTTGACGAACGTGGCCGAGCTGCCCGCTGGTGCGCAGAGCGTCACCGTGGCGGCGGGTTCCGCCGTCACGGGATTGTCCCAGGCGTCCTCGGCCGTGAGCACGAGCGTCGCCTCCGAGCAGGTCGGCGTCGGGTCCGGGGCGGTGGTGGACAGGGCCACGTGAGCGAACGGGCCGGCCGTGACCACGGTGGAGGTGCTCCCAGAGAGGTTCTGGGCCACGTCCGTGACGGTGAGGGACTTCGGGTCCGGAGCGGCGCTGAAGAAGGTGACGGGGAACCGCGGCGGCGTCGGCTGATCGGAAGCGAAGTTGATGTCCGTGTCAGGTGGGAGCTCCGCCCGGAGAGCGGTCGTCTCGAAGTGCACCTGGCCGGTGTAGCCGGTGGGGTTGCCGGCCCCGTCCACCGGGATCACCTGGACGGTGTGGACGGTCCCCGCGACCATCGCCGAGTCGAGCTCGACGGTGAAGCGCACGGGCGGACCGGGCGTCACGGCGATCTTCGAGACGCTGGAGTAGAGGGTGGGGATATTGACGTCCTGGACCAGCAGCTCCCACTGGCCGAGCGATTGGAACGTGACGAGGAAATCCTTCGTGCCGCGGTCCACGGAGGGGTTGAAGGTGTAATTGGCGGGCAGCAGCGCGCGAGGTGCCGTGGAGGAGAATCGGATGGTGCCGGCGTAGTCCGGATCGACGGAGCCCGCCGAGGTCATCGCTGTCACCGTCACGTTGAGGGCCACCCCCGCCAGCTCGGCGGAGGCAGTGGTCAGGCCATTGATCGCGAAGGAGCTCGTGGCGGTGGAGGTGGACGTGGAGCTGGTCGTCGCCAGGGAGACGAGGGGCGTGCCGGCCACCAGCAACGGCAGCAGCAGCAGACAGTTCGTGCGGAGACGACGTCTCTGTGCCTGGTTCATCGTTCGCTCCGGGGCTGGCCAGTCAGCGCGAGTCTGCTCAGCGGGGGGCGCCCATCGTAGAGAGAGGTGCATGGAGGTTGCAACAATCCAATGTGGGTGTGATGGCCTCTCTGCGTCGCATGAAGAGATGAGGCAGGTGGCGCTCACGGTGCTGAGGGCGCAGGCGGGCAGCTTCGTGCCGTCCAGGGCGGGCAATCGGGGGCTCGGCTCCTCGTGCACCCTCCGGAGCCCGTGCCGCGGCCCGTGCCTAGGCTTGAGCTGAGGAGCGTGCGTGGGAAATCCTCATGGCGGCGGACGGTGAGGTCCTGGGCAGATGAGGCACCCATCCCGTGTCCTGAAGCTCGCCCTGTCCTTCAGCCTCGCGCTGCACCTGGTCATCCTGTGGTGTCAGGGAATCCCACTTCCACGCGCGCAATCCCCCGAGGCCTCTCAATCCACCCAGAGCCCAGAGGAGGAGACGGCCGGCGACGTCCCCCCCGGCCGGATCCTGATTCGCCCGCCGTCGGCCCCCGCCCCGCCACGCCAGGGCCCGAAGACGCGCGAGCGGGCGGCGGGACGGAGCGGAACGCACAGGGGCTCCCTCACCAGTGATGTCCCACGGGCCGAGCAGGACCCGGAGAGGCCCACGCTCCTGCCGAGCCCCGAGGTATTGGCGCTCCACCCCGGCGGAGAGCTCCCCGAGTCCCCACCAGAGCCGGGACCGCCGGGTACCCGTCTCCGAGCGCCCGCGCACCCAGCCTCCCTCCAGGAGCTCGTCGCCGAGACGGTACGCGACACCGTGGCCAGGCGGCGCGTCGAGAACGGCCTGGTCCACCCGTACTTCGGTGACGTGGGCAAGCAGCTCCTGCGGCGATTCGGCCAGCGCCATGCGTCCGTGGAACGCGGACTGACGGAAGGGGAGAAGGTGGCCCGGAAGGAGCGCGACGTCTCCAGCGTGCTCTCCCGCTCCGCCGAGATGGAGGATCCGCTCGCGCATCCCCGCCGGCCCGATCCGCTCGCGAGTGCACCTTCCTCGCACCCCTCCCTCGAGGAGGCCCAGGAGAGTCTGGCCTATTCGCTGCCCTACCTCTGGACGTACAGCGAGGGCGCGACGGTGGTGCGCCTCACCCAGGCCGCTGACGGGAAGGTCCTCGCCGTCGAGGTCATCGCTTCCTCGGGCAACGGGGAGCTGGACAAGGCCGCCGTGACGGCCGTGTGGGACCTCGGCGAGGAGCTGCCGGCACTTCCGCCGGAGGTCGTGATGAGCCGGGACTCGGTGGTGAGCGAGTGGAAGTTCGAGGTGCAGCGGACCGTGGCGGGCCCCGCGGCACTGGGCGTGGGCGCCGTCGCAACGTTCGATCCCGTCCTCGGCACCGGGGATGTCCTCCACTCCTTCGAGGCCAGGAGCCAGGTCCGGGTGACGCTGGTGGCGTACTACTGAGCGCGCCCCTGCGTGGCCGGCTCGTGGGCAAGGGGGTCCAGGTGCGCGGCAGGGCCACGAGCGAGCTCGACAACGAGTGCGAGTTCTCCTGGACCCGTACGGGCGGGACGAACGCTCAATAGAATGTGTAGTTCATGTACCTGTACTGCTGGTTATTGGCGTCATTCCGAAAGCCCCCCACGCCATCCGCGGTCTGGAACGGGAAGCGGTCGAAGTCGCCAATGTCGAGCGAGACCACTCCGACCCGATGGGCTCCCGCCGTGCGGAAGCGCCGGACCTCCATGTCCCAGTTGTTCTGCACATTCGCGGTATTCATGCCCCAATGCGTGAACAGCGTGTTGCGAATGTTCTGCACCGTCGGGCCATCCGAGACGCAGATGCTGATCTCCCCATCGTAGACCATGCTGCGGTAGCTGAAGTTCGAGGTGCCGACGAACGCCACCTGGTCATCGATCAGCGCCATCTTGGAGTGGATGTAGATTTGATCCAGGCCGCCAGCTCCCCGGCGCATCGGCGTGTAGAAGCGGACCCCACCGTCGAAGGAAGTGATGTCCGCGAGAGGCACCGTGGTGGCGGCGCGGTCTCCCGGGCGCCTGTACGAGAGCGAGTCGCTCTCGAGCCAACGGTTGCGGACCGATGAGAGCATCGACTCGCCGGTGCTCCACGCGTTCACGTTCTCCGAGATGCTCCACTGCTGGCAATCGCGGCGGAACACCTGCCCGCCGTTGGCCGTCCTGAAGGCCACGCAGTTGGTGAGCGCCAGTTTGGCATACGCAATGCGCGCCAGATAGTTGAAGGGCTGCAGCCCGAAGCCCGGGTGCGGCAACATCACGATCACCTTGAGCGTCCGGTGTTGGCTCAACCGGGTGCGCAAGGCCCAGACCAGCGAGGGATCGCAGAAGGCATAGTTCTCCAGATAGACGTACCGGGTGGCCCGGGAAATCTTCTGCATGAGCAGCGCTTGGATGTCAGCCGAGCGGCCCCCCCAGGACTCGGAGTTGGTGGTGAGCACGTTGACCGTGGCGCCATTCACCGCGGCTGCATTCTGGGCGAGGGTGGCCTTGGGTTGATTCCCAGGCGTGAAGTAGACCTGTTTGTTCCAGCGCCGGAGCCACTCCCGCTCCACGTCGAGCGTCGCGGGTCCCTCGAGCAGCACCGCGGTGTCGTGACAACTCCTGCCATCGCCGCCCGCGTGCGGTGCGTATGGCGCGGCGAGCGTATGATGGTGGTCGTCCCAGTAGAAGCTCGCCAGGTTGATGCCACCCACCAGGACCCGGAGATGGCCCGCAATGGAGAAGATGGCCATCTTCTGGTGATTCGAGGTGCCCGCGATCCAGCCCTTGTACACCTCGAAATAGGCCTGGATCCTGTTGTCCCGATACCCGTTGAGGCGGCGGATCGTCTCCTGGTTCGTGTTGAACACCGCCTGGCTCAGGTTGGCGTCCATGCGGCGATCGATCGACGCCGGCTGCCAGAGGATCAGCTCCACGCGGTGCCCCGCGTCGGCGACCGCCTTGAGCGCCGTCTCGAGCGTGGGCCCCGTGGTCGGGGTGTCGAGACGCAAGGAGTGTTCCGCTTCCCAGTACGCCAGGCGCACGTAGGTGTTCTGGGCGGGGGCGCTGGCCCGAACCGCCGCCAGTTGATCACGAAACTCGTGGAAGAAGTTCTCACCATCCAGGATGAACTGGACGGTATTTCCCTGGCTCTGCGCGTTCATGCTCACCCTCCCGGGGGGAAGAACTGCACGTCAACCCGGCAAGCCTAGCACCATCCCCTCGGGCCGCCCGCACCGGTACGCCCACCCGTGCTTCTCCGCGGCGAAGCCCTCGGCACCCTCAGGTCAGTTCCCCAGCCGCGCCACCCAGGCGGTGGCCTCATCCGAGGCGGGTGCGGTGACGCTGCGTCCGAAACGTCCATCCGCATGTCGACAGGCCTGGAGCGCCGCGCGGTGGGCCGCGAGGGAGACGGTGTCGAGGTGTCCGCGCAGTGCCTCCAGCGCGCGGACGGTGTGGCGTGACAGGAGATGGGTCAGACACCGGGCGTGGAGCCCGGCGGCACCGGACGAGAGGCGCGTGGCGCCGGGCAGTGCATACTCTCACCTGCTTGAGGTGAAGGGGATGTGGGAGACTCCCTTCATGACGCTCCCGACCGCCGTGGAAATCGACCACCGCGACCGCGCACTGCAAGCCGCCTTCTGTGACTACGTGCCCCAGGTCTTCCGCACCGTGGACTTCCGGCGCTGGTGCGCGTGGGGTGAATGGAATGACGACTACCGTGCCTTCGCGGTGCTCGACGAGGGACGGGTGGTGGCCAATGCGTCGGTGATGCGGATGCGGCTGTGTATCGAGGGCCGCGAGGTCATCGGCTATCAACTCGGAGCGGTCGGCTGCGTGCCCTCGCACCGTGGCAGGGGGTTGTCACGGATGGTGATGCAGGCCGCGCTCGCGTACTGCGGCGCAGCGCCCGTGCTGCTGTTCGCCAACGAGAACGTGCGTGACTTCTATCCACGCTTCGGGTTCACGCCTCGGGAGCAGGCGCTGTTCGGTACAGCGCTCCACGTGGAGCCCGAGGGCGAGCCCGCGCCGGTGCTCGAACTGGCCGAGCCTCACGTCCGCGCGGGGTTGGTCTCGCTGTGCGACGAGGGGCTCGCGGTGACCGGGCGGTTCGGCGCGCGCGGCCATGGGAGGATAGCGAGCTGGTATGCGGCCACTGCCTTCTCACGGCCGCTGCGCCAACTGCGCGGCGATGTCTGGGTATTCGCCGGGGTCGAGGACGGCACGCTGTATATCGACGATGTCTTCGCGCGCGAGCCCTTCGATCTGCGCGCACACATTCCGCGATTGATTGATCAGCCCATCACCGCGGTCCGCTTCGGCTTCACGCCCGAGCGTTGGTGGCCTCGGGCGGGCGTCGTCGGCGAGGACACGGAGGCGCACCTCTTCGTGCGCAACCTGGCACCGCCGCCCGGGCCTCATCGGTTTCCGGTGATGGCTCGGACCTGAGGAGAAACCGCTGAGGTTGCGGTTTTTTTCGAACGCGGCTTCGATTCCCGCCGCCTCCACTTTTTTACGCCGTGCTTACGGGTGGTTAGCAGCTTCCTCCATCCGTGTTGCACGTATGTCGCACGCGGGCGCAGAGGGCCGGTCGAGAACCCCGACCGCCTCTCTGCGCGTGTCCGGGCTCAGGTGGGCGTAACGCTCCGTCATGTCGATGGTCGCGTGCCCCATCAGCTCCTTGATGACCGTCAGCGGTATCCCCCTCATGGCGAGGTGGCTGCCGTAGGTGTGCCGCAGGTCGTGCCAGCCGATGCGGCCCTGCTCGCGGGTAATGCCCGCCCGCTGGAGGGCCCGGCGCAGCGGCAGCTTGAGCAGCCCGTCAGTAAGCGGCCGACCGTCCTCCTGGCAGAACACGTAAGGGCCGCGTAGGTGCCGGTGTCCCTTGAGCGCATCCACTGCCGAGCCCGGCAGCTCCACCGTCCGCTCGCGTCCGCCCTTGGGCAAGCCCGAGACGCCGCGCCAGATGGTACGGCGAACGTGCAGCTTGCCGCGCTGGAAGTCCACGTCGCCCCACTGGAGCCCGATCAGCTCCCCTTGCCGCAGCCCCGCCTTGAGCGCCACCAAGAGCAGCGCTCGCCATTCCGGCTCGACGGCGTTGAGCAGGCGCTCTGCCTCCTCGAAGGTGAGGAAATCAAAGGGTGGCTTCGGCAGCTTCGCGAAGAGCCTCACACGCGGGGCCTGTTCCATTACCCGCTGCTCTTCCGCGACCGCCAGCAGCTTGCTCAGCACCGTCAACACGTTGTTGATGGTTTTGAGGCTCAGCGGCTTCGGTTCCTCGCCGCTGCGCTTGCGGATGGCGGCCCGCGTGGGGGCCTCCTTCCGGGCGCGCGCTGCCGACTTCTTCTTGCGCATGACAGCCTTGAAATCCTCCATCTCAGCCGGGCCAATGGCAGCCAGCGCCATTTCACCGAAAAACGGCAGGATGTGAGCCTCTAGGATTTGGCTCTTGCTGACGACGCTGGAGTGTTTGTTGTTGTTCTCGCTGTAGGTCAGGAAGCGCGGGGCAAACTCCGCCAACGTCATAGGACGCCCCCCGTTGTTGCTCTCCTTTCCGAAGGTTCCATTGAGGAGGGAGGCGCGCAATTCGCGCTCGTACTGCTCGGCACCCCGGCGCGTCTGCACAGGCGAGAACTTCACGACTCGCTGTCGCCGTCCGTCCGGGTGGTGGAACGTGAAGTCCACTTGCCAAGCCTCCTCGACCTTCCCTGCCTTGTTCTGCCACTTCCGCAATCTGACGCTCATTTCCGACTCCCGAGCGCAGAATCACGGCCCTTACCGGCTGTCCACTCTAGCAGGGCCGCGCGGCGGATGCGGAGGGTTTTCCCGATGCGAGCGACGCCGGGAACCTGATCGAGTCGGATGGCCTCGTAGAGGGTTTTCCTGTTCACGCGCAGTATTTCGGCGGCTTCCTCCACCGTGAGAAACGCGGGCGCGGCGTCCGCAGAAACGGGGGGCGTGCTCATGGCTGGCTCCCCTCCTGCACCGGTGTTGCTCTCCGGGTTGGAGAAGGGTCCGCACTCCAGAGAATGCCGCGCCGCTGGTGCATGGACGCGCGAGCTTCCCGCCGGTCCCGAGCGCTGGCCCGTGGGCAAGTGACCACAGGCGTCGCCTGGAGTGACCACAGGCGCGGCCTGGGGTGACTACCGGCGTTTTTCCCGGCGTCCTCACCTGTCAGCCAACAACAGCGCACGAATGCGCCAAACACGGAGGGTTTCCCCTCCAGGGATTCGATCTTGTTCATCACCTACCCGCCCTGAACGACACGCCCAACAGCCCAAGAACTACCCAGGTGAGCAGTGACACAGCGCAAAGCCGCGTGTCCAGGCCACGAACAGAGCTCAAGGGGTGAGCGGCAGGAGTGCAGCCAGGCCACCAAGGGCCGCACAAGCGAGCGAATGGAGCACGGCCCGCATCGACACAGCCAGCGCACGCCACGAAGTGCGCGTTGACGCGCCCACATCGAGCTTGCCTGGACGCTCACCACGAGCCCAGGGCTCAGGACTCGCCGTGCGCCCCATCACGCGCCACGAGACGCGCGTCGACGCATCCGGCCTGGAAGCTCGCACCATGAGCCCCAGCGCCACGAAGCGCGACCACGAAGCGCGCGGCGAAGTGGCTGTCCGGCCTGGGATGCTCGCCACGAGGCCGCATCGACGTGGCCTCCTGTCCAGCCCGTATGGACGTGCCAAAAGCACAGCGCGCATCCAGACGGGCAGGCAAAAGAGTCGGGTAGCGACAGCGTGGCCACCACCGGGCCCACCAACGCCACCACTCAGAGCCACCAGCGGCGCCACCACCGGGCCACCAACGCCACCAATCAGAGGCACCAGCGGCGCCACCACGGAGGCCACCACGCGCCACCACCGGGCCCCGCTACTCGTAGAACCGGCCCGGTAATGACGGGTCATGCCGAACCGTCGCGCGTGAGTGCCCAACAGGCCCGCGCCGTGCCGAGTCCTGCAAGGGCAACACGCCGCGCGCCACCGGACGGAGCTAACACATACATGTGGGGAACAAATCTGTACTGATTTCCCCGATTCGGGCCTAAACGCGCAATCTCTGCAATATTTGTTTCGCACTTCTTTGGTAGTCCCGGGCTTCCTCTGCTCACGTGGCTGTGTTACCTATCCGGCCGCCTCATATTCTTACCAACCACCGCACTGGAGGTGCCCCATGCTGAGCGAACGGGTTTCGCGTCGGAGGTGGATTCGTATTGCCTGCCCTTCGGCTCATGCGCCGCTGAGCTTGCTTGTGCTGCTGGCGGTGCTCGCGTCCTGCCCGGTCGCATGCGCGAGCCATCCTGCCCCGGATGAGCTCGCCGCTACCCGTGACGTGCTGGCGGGCCTGGACGAGTTCGGCGCGCTGCTGCTGGGGGCCGGACTGCCCGTTGAAGCAATCCCCCAGGGGCGCAGCGTGTCGCCTGAGCAGGCCGAGCGGCTGCGGCGCTACTTCGCAATCCTTTCCTATCTCTCCCAGCACTACGCGCCCCGGGTCGTTGCCGACGAGCTGCTGCGCTATGTCGAGCAGCACCGGCAAGAGGTGTCGAGCTGGGACCTGAGCCGGATGGCTCAGGCGTACCGGAACCTGTTCCTTCTCCGTCAGGATGGCTATCTCGCGGCGGCGCTAACCGGCGAGCCCGCGCATGTATTGGCCCGGTGGAGGTGCGCGACGACGGGGCGGGCGCGGGTGCGTTTGAAATCGGCGAATTCTACACGCGCGGCGACGGCGAGAGCTGGCGGCGTGCAGACCGTCCCAACCTGGACAGGCTGTAGGGCTTCGTGAGGAGAACGCACCATGACTGACAGCTCCGGCCCGCGCCTTACCTTCAGCTTCGAGGGCTTCCGTTACGAGGTTTTCCGCACCCAGGTTGAGCACCGCGATTACGACAAGCTTCTTCTCGCTTGGAGGCAGCCCCTTGGCGGGGGCCCTCGGTCGCAAGTCATTCTCAAGCCCTTGCAGATGGGGGCCTCGGACCACGAGAAGCGCGAGCGCGCTTGGGAAGAGGTGCAGCTTGCGACGTATTTGGAGCACCACGGCATCGCCAAGGTTTATGGCTTCACTTTCTGTGACGATGTTTCTTATGTCGTCATGGAGCACATGCGCGGCTGTTACCTGCTGACGGCGATGGATATTTCCTTGCTGGTGGGGCGCAGGTTGTCACCGGCCTTTGCTGCCTATGTGGCGGCAGAAGTGGCCGACGCGCTTGACTATGCGCACCGGCGCACTGCTGGCGAGCGCGACCCGCTGCACATCATCCATCGTGCCGTGGGTCCCATGCGGATCCGTCTCGGGTTTGATGGCCGCGTCAAGCTCACGAATTTTGGCGCCGCGTACTCAGAGCTACGCGAACGCCTGAAGACCCCGCCCGGCCTGCTGCGAGGCGATCCTTCCTACTGCGCGCCCGAGGTTCTGCGCGCTGTGATGAAGCCCAATGGGAACCGTGCCGCCCCAGTCATGGCAGGAGCGATTGACGGCAGAGCGGATGTTTTCTCTCTCGGGCTCGTTCTGCTGGAAATGCTGTTGGCTGAATACCCGCTCGACCCGAGCGAAGCCCCCGTGCAAAGCGCTCCCCAGGGGTTCGCATCCGGTGTGCGAGCCGAGCGGACGGCGCAATTGAGCCTGGATGTGTTGGCTTACCGTCTGCTGCGCTTCGACCCTGCGGCAGCGGAACGTCAGCTTGAGTTCGCGCCCGCTCCTTTGCGGTCCATTGTCAGGCGTGCGCTTCAGCCAGATCCCTCCGAGCGCTTCACGGCCGGGCAAATGCGCGACGAACTGCACGCCTACCTCTTGACCCAGGACCCGCCCATCAGCGGTGCGGAGATCGCGGCAGAGCTGAAGGCAATCATGGAGGCTGCCGCGAGGGTGAAGCGGTTGACGGCAAACCCCATCGAGCGAACGGCTCTGACGCCGGACGAGGAAGGAGACTCGCGCGAATGAAAGGGAAGCGAGGCACAAAGTCGGTCGCCAAGAACGGGCGAGTCCGAACCGATCTCAGTATCCAGATTGGCAAGGCTGCACGCAAAGCCCGATTGCGAAAGGGACTGACACAGGCGGATGTAGCCGAGCGAGTCAAGCTCACCAACGAGGTATATGGCAGGCTAGAGCGCGGCGATATGACCCCGAGCACGCCAACTCTTGCCAAGCTCAGCGCGGTGCTAGGGGTTAGAGCGGACGTTCTGCTGGGGCTTTCCGGGCCGGACACCTCCCAAGCCCAACCCGTACCTGGCGACGAGCTGCCGCCGGAAGCTCGGCGGTTGCTCCGGACGGTGCGAACGTTGGACGACGTGCAGCTCAACGTTTTCAAGGGAACGGCAGCAGGGTTTCTCAAGCTCAAGAGGCGACGACGGCAGCGGCAGCGCAGGCGTGATAAAGCAAGTGGCGCTGACACCTGAGAGGCACATCGCATGGAAGACGATCTGCTACAGAAAACAATCGGCGAGGCTGCCCGAACCGCGCGCGAGAGTCTCGGACTCACACAGGCCCAAGTAGCCAAAAAGGCAGGCATAAGCGCGCAAGTCTACGGGCGCATTGAGCGCGGCGGAATGATGCCCTCGGTGCCGACGCTTCGGCGGATAGCGGTCGCGCTCGGCATGGACCCGGGCGAGCTGCTCGGCATGAGCGCGCGAGAGGTGCCAACCACGGACAAGGATCTGTCACCCGAGACCCGGAAGGTTGTCGGTCTCCTGCGGACGTGGTCGGAGTCGAAGATCAGGGCCGGGTGCGAGCTGCTACGGGTACTCGATGCCGTGCCGATGCGCGAAGATTAGACCCGTCTCGGAATAGGGACTGGGGCTGTGGGTGGGTAGCGTGGCCGATTTGGAGAGTCAGCGCGCTGCGAGGGGTCCACCTGCCGCCCCGGTCCCGCCGTTTCAGCCGTATCCCGCCGGTTATGCTACGCTCCCCCATCTTGGAGGTGAGGTAGAGCGTGGGACTGGTACTCAGACATCCGGGCATCGGCGAGATGATCGGGGACTACAAGATCATCGGGTTCTTGGGAGCGGGGGGCCTCGGTATCGTCTACAAGGTGGAGCGGGGGGGCCTGTTCTTTGCGTTGAAACTCCTTCTAGTCCCGAGCCTGGACGGCAGGGCCAAACGAGAGATTGGCATTCTCATTCACCTGGAGAACCCTTGCGTCGTGCGCTACGTGGGGTCGGACTTCTGGCCGGATCCAGCCGGTCATCCTTACATCGTAATGGAGTATGTGCCGGGCGATACGCTTTGGGCGTTTGCCTACAAGCAGAACCCATCGGCGCGAAAGGCGACGCGCATCATCTTGGATGCGACATTGACGCTCGGCGAAGTACACGCGGCGGGTGTGTTTCATCGTGACGTGAAGCCCGATAACATCCTCATTCGGGGAGTGAGCGAGCGTCCGATCTTGATCGATTTCGGGATTGGATCTCTTGCCAGTGCCCCGACTGTCACCGGCTCGCAGCTCCCGCCCGGAACAGAGGAGTTCCGCTCCCCCGAGCAGATCCGCTTTCAGCGCGCCAACCCGGACGGCGCGGGTCAATACGAGTACGGGCCGACCGACGAGATGTGGGCGGTGGGTGTCAGTTATTACTGGCTGCTGACGGATGTTTTGCCCTTTGGCGAGCGCACGGATGAAGGGGGACTGGATGGGCTGCGCGAGCGCATCTTGAGTCAGCGGCCGATTGCACCGCACGTCGTCAATCCGCGTGTACCGCTGGCCGCCTCTCTGCTGTGCATGAGGATGCTCGCGGAGCGTCCGGAGGAGCGTTTCCCGCTGGTTGCTACACTGTGCGCGGCGCTGCGTGAGTCCCTGTCCGACGCCGAGCACGACGCCACCTGGGAGCCGCCGCTCGTGGACCCGCTCGATCCGCAGACGACAACGACTGTCGAGGATTCGGAACGGCAGGAGCCGAACGATCAGCGGCGCATGTTTCTAAAGCTGGCGAAGCGGCGCCCCCGGCGCGGGCAGCCCTTGCCGGACGGCGCACCTGTCCTTCCCCCTGTGCCCGCTCAGATGGAAGCGCCACGGGTCCCCGCCGCAGCGGCAGAGCAGGACGAGCCCTCCGCGGTGGATGATCCGGGCGTGGGCGCGGCCCCTGGGGAGCACGAGCAACCCGTTGAAGGCGCTCCGGTGCCGCCAGCTCGCGAACTCGAGCCTGCCGCCGCAGCTCCCCACCCGCCCCGCGCCGCGTGGCGCCTGGGGCTTGCTGGGGCCGTGCTGCTGGTGGCCGTCGTTGCCCTGTCCGTGGGCGCGAACCTGGGGGGACCTGGCTCTACGGGGCGCACCAGCGAGGCAGGGCTAGAACTGCCGCTACCGTCCACGTCCCCCGCCCCCGGCGCAACCGACGCAGGCGTGAGCGGTCGTGAAGTAGCGCCCGCCCCAAAGCCGCTGGAATCTCTATCTGGAGGAGACGCGGCACCCGTTGGGGCTCAACTTCCCGCGTCGACCGCTAACGCTATGGCTCGCACGTCCGCTCAGACACCCAAGAACGAAACGCCGAAAACGAAGATGCAAGGTGCAGGGTTCCGCCTGCCGGTGAAGCCCGCAGCCGTGGCGGTCTGTGCGCTGCTCGACGGGGGATGCACTGCGCCCGCTTCCCTGGTGCGCACCGAGGCCCCCGCGATTACGTGCCCCCAGGATTGGCGAAAGACCCACGAGCGGTTCAACGTTGCTAGGGGTGAGCCGATGGCAACGGTGAAAGGGTACAAGGGCGAGCGTGGAGAGCTGGCCAGGGTGAAAGATGGCCCCGTTACCCTCCAGGTTGGTGGCGAAGGGCGCGTGGGCAATCTGCCCGCCGGGACCTTGCTTCTTGGACAGTGGCAGCTCGGCGACAACCGCCTTTTCGGCACCTTCACCGAGGCGAAGATTCCAGGCGAGGGGACTCTTCCCGTGTGTTTGGTTGCTGGCCTGGAAATCGTCACGGTCTACGTGGACGAGCACGGCAAGCTTTTTGATTGCCCCCCCGGCTTGGGCGTGTGCCTCGATCCCGGAAGCACGCCCGGCAACGTCAAGACAGACACGCGCGTTCTCCTCATTGAGCCTGTCGGGCAACCCTGATTATTACCTTGCCCTTTGGAGGTTGAGTTTCCGTGCTACCCCCCTCTCCCGGTGCCGTCCTGCTGGCCGCCCTGCTCGCTGGTGCTGCGCAAGCCGCAGAGCCTCCCCCCGTCCCCCGCTGCGCCGCGACGGCGCGCTTTGACTTGTCGGCAGGGTCCCTGGAGGGAGCGCCGGAAGTGTGCGCTAGCGCGGACGAGCCGACAGCGTTTGTCTTTGACTCCCGCGTCGCTGGGGGGGCGGTGGAGTTTCAGCCAGTGGGACGACTCGCGCATTGGGCACTCGGGGAAGACGGGCTGAGTCTCTACGTCATTCCCAGGGGGGATTATCTGCCAGGGGAGCGGGTAAAGGTGACGGTGCGCTTCGCGGATGGCGCGGCACCGGCGAGCGCGAGCTTTTGGCTCGTGGGCCATGCGGCAAAGGGGACGCGCCGGGTGTATGTGTTCCGGCAGCCGCGCCCGCCCGACGTTTGCGAGAAAGAGAGGGACGAAGCACAGTCCGAAGCGCGCCAGTGCCAGGAGGACAAGGCGCGGCTTCTGGCCGAGCGTCAGGAGCCGGGCGGGCTCATGGGGCTCGCATGGCTGGAGGGGGGCGGGGTCGTGGCGTCTACAAGCATTCGCCAGTCGGTGACGAAGCCGCCAGCCAACGCGCTGCGGCTCGTTGAAGCCCGGAGCTACAGCTACACGCCCACGGGCGAGACACACCCGGCAAGCGTGGCTGTGCGTCTGGGCCTCTCTAACCCCGGCGCCGAGCCCTGGACACTAGCGGGGGCGGCGCTGGTGGACTCGGCGGGGGAACAGGTGGAGCTTGCCCGTTGGCCATTGGCGCCCATCCCCGCGAATGGGGCCGGTGCCGTCGTGGTAGGCATCGAGGGGGAGCGCGCGCAGCTCGGCTGCCCCTGCACCCTCAAGCTATGGGAAGCAACCGGGCCGCGCACCGTCACCCTTGAGTACGTCACGTTCCCCGAGGGCAAAGCGAAGGGGCCCTGAGTGCGGCCAGCGCGAGCCGTGCCGAGTCTCAAGGGGCTACGCGCCCGCCAATCTCCGGGAAGCGCTCGTAGGCCCGTTTGAGCGCGTCCAGGTGGGCGGGGTTGTCCAGGTCGAGCGGCGCGTCGGTGAGCTGCATAACCCACCCGCCCGACGCGGTACGCCGTGCGCGTGACAGCAGCTCCGCGTCGCGGGCCGGGTCCGGAAAGCCGATGGCCAGTGCGGCAGCGGGCGACCAGTCCATCCATGCGCCAAAAAAGGGCCCTCTGCGCGTTTGGTGCTAGAACGTTCCACCCACGTCCTTACTTGAGTCAACCTCCTCCTCCGGAACTACTGTGATCGTCATTCTGGACACCAACGTTCTTCACAACGACTACTTGTTCAAACAGGCGTCGCTTCAAGCGATTATTCGAGAGAGGATTCTCGGCTACCGTGTAGCCATCTCGACGGTGACGCTCTTCGAGCATGCGTCGCATTATCTAAAGGACCGCAAAGAGGCGGCAAGTATGCTACGCCGACTGGGGGTCGACGAGAGGGCCGTGTTGCCAGTCGACGACAATGACGCACGGGCCATTATCTGTAAGAATTCGGAGGCTGCGGGAATCGAGATTCTTCCGCTTCCCGCCGTTGCGCACGAGATACTTATTGACCGAGCTATTCGGGGGCGACGCCCCTTCACCCAGGACGGCAAACAGGGCTATCGCGACGCCCTCATCTGGGAGACGGTCAAGGCAAATGCCACCAGCGAGGATGTTACGCTCATCGCTCAGGACAACGACTTCGGCAAGAAGGACCTTAGCCCGGAGTTGCGCGAGGAAACCAACGCTCTCACCCACTCGGTGACTCGGTACAAAGGGTATGACCAGTTCCTCAAAGAGTTCGTTGCCCCGAAGCTCAAGGCGTCAAAACTCGAGAATGAATTGAAAAATGGAAAGCGCCAGCTCAGCACGACAGCGGAGTTCTTGCGGCTTCTCAATTTGGAACTGGAACTCTACTCTTTTGGAGCGTCGCCCAACAAAGAGCTGGGGCTGCCAAACAACGCCCATTTAGTTCGGATCGAGCCTCTAAATCGCCCTCCTGAACTTGTCGACGTCTCTGCGCGGCTTCTTGGCGATGGTGACGTTCTTCTCCGCCTTACATTGAGCACTCGTGTGGATGTGCTTGCGGAGTATCGGGTATACATGGGGGAGGATTATTTTGAGCCAGACTACGAGGGCTACGGCGATATTCCCGTCACTCTAGACGTGACCGCCATCACAGCGAGCGACCTCACTTCCATCAATTCACTTAGTATCGAGCGAGTCGAGCAGAACGAGGATGCTGACGAGCCTCCTCACGAGCACGGGCGGTTGTAGACATGAGCCTCCCCAGTGCTTGGATCTTCTGAACCTTGGCGCGCCGACGGCACCTGCCCACGAAGAGGAAGACGTCGCCCTTGAGGAACTGTCCTCCCAAGTGGTGCTCCACCAGGGCGGCCGGCCCGTCAAATCCCTTGTGTATGTCCACGGGGACAGTGCCGGGATAGGCAACCGCTTGCCGGTAGCTGGAGGGATGCCGGGCATCCAGGCAACTCTCGCCTCGGCTGGCGACCGAGCATCGCCCGGCTGAGCCCTTGCAGCCGTCGGAAGTGCTGCCCCTCAGGGCACCTGGGACCCAAATCCGGACCAAAACGGAGCCCGTGACTTGAGAATCAAAAGGTCTGGACAGGAAAGTGGAAGGGGGGGACGGACCTTCAACGGGAAAGACGGCCGCCCGGTGTGCGCGCTGCGGAAGATCGTTCAGGGACAGAAGAGGCCGAGCAGGCGTTCCGTGTAAACCGCTGGAATTCGGGCATGCCAAGAATGTTTCTTGCTTGCCTCAAGGACTTTATCCTTGAATTCCTCACGCAGTGATACACGGGGCAACAAATGAGAAGGCGCTCGATTCTGATTGGCTTGATGATTTCAGCATTCCTCAGCGTGCTGGGGTGCAACGCCGATCATGACCTTGAGAATGAAGATGTGTCAAAGGTCAGTATAAAAAATGGCAGGCTCGTCTTCGAGAATGATGAGGCATTCCATGAGACGATCGCCCACCTCGACAAGATGGACGAGCGCGAACTGGAGGCATGGGAGGCTAGGCTCAAGATAGAGTCATATCAAGAACGATTCAAGACGCTGGGGCGGAATAATGAGGCGGGAGAACTGTCTGCCGCCGATGAAGAGTTTTTTAAATTTCCAGTCAGTTACCGCACTGTCATTAATGTGAATGGTGAGGTGCAGGTTGGCGATTCTATCCTTTGGTACGACAACGGAAATATATATTCCGTGCCATCCAATGACGAGGCGCTGCTCCAGCGGATCAAGGAGAACCCGTCGCTCGCTACTCCCAAAGGAAAATACTCGATTGCTCGGCTCTCCGAAGGTGTCCTCGGAGATTCTGAGGTCAAAAGTGGTCAGCGGGTTGGTATTGACATGTTGGGAGGGCTCGATGCTAGGCATCAGTATGAATTCTACCAGTACGGCGATACGGGCTCGAAGAGAAAGTATGTTCACGAGCTTTTTTCGTATACGCAGGTAACTTGGTACCCAGATGGGTACTCCTATAATTCTAATTTGTACCTGAGAATCAAGTTGGAGTGGCGTGGTCGGAGTTCGTGGAAGCCTGCCGGAGAAACCCGAAATATCAAATACAGCCTGGATTCTAGCGCTGTGTTGTGCAATATGCACGTGCCGCCCGTTACTTCGCAGAGCCAGTGTGGATTCCTATATACAAATTCCTATATTACTGGAGATTTCGTAAGGTCCAGTGATTTGGATGTATTGATGGGGACGGCATCTTCGTACCAATACACCAACACGGGTGGTGGAAACCCTTACTGGAGCGTTGAGGTAAGCGGCTCTATTTACCAGCACGTACAAGGTGATTGGCCGAGTAATGCGTGGTCGAATTATGGTTATCCGTTGTGGTGATGACCACGAGTTCTTTTGCGCATAGCTAATACGACCCGGTCACTTCCCGAGGGCCACCGTGGAACTCCGAGGGGAAATCCTCCTCGGAGGGCGTCCGAAGTAACCGAGTAGTACTAGCCGTACCAGTAGGCGCGCGCTTGTGGACGTGCCCGGACAGGGAGCGCTTGCCCGTGAGTGGAGGGGGGCCGAGTATCCAGGCCGCTCGCGCCTCAACTGGCCCCTACAGCATGGCCCCGGTTGAGCCCTCGCAGCCGTTAGAGCCAATGCCCCCTGATGCAGCAACTCCGGCACAGGAACCCGGCAGAGGGAGCGAGCTGCTCGTTCAGGACGGCCACGGGAACGGCGAGCCATACAGCCCGGATGGTCCGGCGACGGGAGGTGGGTAGCCCCCGCCATGTTGCACGTATGTCGCAGGAGCGTGCGGAATGGGCCGGAACGGGGCGGGACACGAGGGGACTCGGCGGGATATCGACTCCCAAGCATTCCGGGCGGTTACGAGGTAAGGGCGCGATTCTGCTAGAGGTTTCGCACCGCCCGGCGCGGGTTCGATTCCCGCCGCCTCCACTGGAGGTAGCAAGGCTCGTGACGCTGCACCTTGAGCTTCAAGAGCCCAACGCAGAGCGAGCCTGCCCCGAAGAGGCCACACAGCGGTAGACGACGCCGGAACGCTCCCCGCGAACACGCCGCTGGAGGAGCGCCCGTGTGCGGCAGAGCGTCCATCCTGTCCGTATCGCGAGGGTCGCCGTCTAAGGAGAGGGCCCCTGGACGCAACTTCATTTCTCATCGGCCGATAATGGTGGGAACCCCCCCACGTCCAAGTGATTGAGCCATGATCGATCGCCTCTCCTCCCGTCGTCCGGCCTCGAGTGCGGCTCGGGCGCAAGGCCCTGACAACACGTGGCACAGTGGCCAGCCGCTGTCCGAGGCGCGCAACGCCCACCGCACCAACACGAAGGAGCAGTTCCAGGAGGCCCTCAAGAGCAAGGCGAACTGGTTCGAGGGGGACGTCCGGCTGGAGATCGACCGCTCTGGCATCGAGATGCGGCACGACAAGCAGCACGAGAGCGGCGACAACCTGACGCTGCGCGAGTGGCTGACGATGGGGAAGGCCTCTGGCCGTGGGCTCAAGCTCGACGTCAAGGAGCCGGAGCACATGGCGGAGATCCTCGAGACGATCAAGGAGGTGGGTATCCCCGAGGAGCGGCTGATGCTCAACCTGGGGTTCGGGGCGATGGCGCAGTGGGGCGCGGAGATCCGCAAGCAGTTCCCCAACGCCATACTCGCCATCAACCCACCGACGGACGGCAAGGTGGGGGCCGCGGAGGCTCGCCGCATGGTGGAGCAGGCGAAGAAGTTCGGGGATCCGGTGAACTTCGTGGTGCGCTACGACAAGCTGACGGACGAGGCGATCCGCGAGTTCCAGAAGCACCCGGGCGCGGCGATTTCCGTGTGGGGCAGCGGGGTGAAGGACGTGTCCCGTACCTCGGAGGAACTCAAGCGCCGCGGAGTGAACGGGATGATCGACCTGGCCAGCGGTAGCGGCAAGGGCGTCGATGATTACTTGAAGGACGGGTTCAACTGGGCGAAGACGGGCCTGGACAAGCTGTTCTGAGCCTCACGAGAGCAGCTCTGGATTCCGGAGCGCTAGCAACTCTCTCCTCGCAGCGGCCGAGAATTCAACATGCGCATCCCCGGTTTCGCTCCCCCCAAGCCCAAGACCGAGAGCGCGCCGAAGCCCGCCGCCTCCACCGGCGGGACCCAGGCCAACACGGTCAAACCTCGAGCCACGCAGCCGTCCCCGGCTGCCAACAACGGCATCAGCACCTTCACCGCCGCCCCCGCTCGCGCCAAGGTGGAGCTCAACGCCCCTTCCGCAGCGGGGTCGACGACGCCCGCCGTGGCGGATCCGGTGCAGGAGGCCGCCACCCGCGTGCGCGAGGCCGGCACCCGTGGGCCCGCCGCCGCCATGGACGCGCTGCGCGTGGAGGCCGAGAAGCTCGGTGACCCCGCCCAGGTGGATGCGCTGCTCCAGGCCTGCCGCGTCGAGGTCGAGTCCGCCGCCGACACGCTCGCCGACCGCGTCCAGCACAACAAGGACGACTCGGGCTCCAACCGGGCCACCCGCGACATCGTCGAGGACATGGCCGCCATCGCGGATCTCGCCGGCGAGGCCGGCACCCGCCAGATCGCCGATACCGTTGCCCAGAAGATGGCTGGCCGGCTCGGTGACAACGAGGGCGACCTCAACCAGTTCGACGACGCCTTTCGCGAGCTGGCCGACAAGGGCCAGGGCTCCAAGCTCGCGCTCGCGGTGGCCGAGCGGATGATCAACGGCACCGACCTGATCAACGCCGGCAACAGCATCCTCGACGCGGGCACCCAAGCCATCGGAAAGGTCACCGGCGAGTACAAGACAGCACAGGCCGGGTACGCCCAGCACGAGGCACGGCTCGCCCAGGATCTCACCGGCTTCGGCCCCGGCATGACCGAGGAGGAGAAGCGCAAGTACACCGAGGAGTTCTGGAAGCTTCCCGAGCACGCCGACGCAAAGGCCAGGATGGAGGCGGCGGAGAACAAGCTCGCCCATGCGATGGAGGCCGGTGGGCCGCAGCTCGAGCAGCTGGCGCGGCAGGGCGACCCGGATGCGGCCAAGATGCTGATGGAGGGTTACGAGGCGCTCTCCACCAGCATCCACCACGCCGACGACGCGCTCGCCTTCGTGGCTGACGTGAACAAGGCCGAGAACGCGGATCTGCTGGGCGCCATCGACAAGAGCACCGACGGCGACATCCAGAGCCGGATGGGCGAGAACATCGTCGCGGTGGCCACCCCGCGGGCGCAGGGCGAGGCCATTGCCCAGGCCGAGATGGGTGACCCCCAGGGCCTGGAGGCGTTCTCCGGGCTGATCGAGGCGATCGGCGCCGGCAGCAACATGAAGGATCTCGCCACGGAGGTCCGAGGGCTCGGCGAGACGCTGAGGCAGCTGCGCGAGAACCCGGGCCAGGCCCGCTTCGACACCCTCGTGCAGGACTGGCAGGACAAGAGCAAGCTGGGCAAGGCGATGGCCATCGCCGGGGTCGCGGCCGGCATCTACACCGCCGCCACCGACCCCAGCGAGGTCGAGCGCATCAAGGCGGGCCTGGGCGCGGTGAAGGGCGGCCTGGAGATCACGGCGGGCGTGCTCGGGACCTTCGGCACCGCGGCCAAGGTGGCGGGCGTCGCCGAGCTGGCCGGCAAGTTCGTGCCCTACTTGGGCCTGACCATCGACGCGATCCAGATGGGCCAGGACATCCACGCGCTGATGAACGACCCCAACGCCGGCGAGGCGATCGCCGCGTTCGGCACCGGCGTGTCGCTGCTCGGCGACCTGGCCGGGTGCGTGCCCATTCTCGGCACCCTGCCGGACGGCGCGCTCGGCATCGCGGGCGAGCTCATCCACACGCTCGGCGGCTTCATCAGCGGCATCATCGAGGGCAACGAGGCGCAGGAGAAGCTCGACCAGGAGCGCGCCGCGTTGCTGCAGAAGGCGGGGGTCCCGCCGGAGACCCGCGAGCTGCTCACCGGCATGGATCCGCGCCTCATCACCCAGACACAGCTCGGCCAGTTGGGGATGGACCGCGAGGACTTCCTCTCCACGCTGCAGGGCATGCGCGACGCGACCGGCGACGCGGGGGAGGGCTACCTGACCGCCATGTCGGCCGCCGCCGCGTTCGGTCTCAAGGGTGACGAGGCCAAGGCCTTCATCGACACGCTGCGCGCCGAGTTCGCGAGGAACCCGCAGGGCATGCGTGACTTCGAGAACGCGGTGGGCTGGCTGGACTACTACTCGGACGGCGTGGCGCACGACAACGGCGGCTCCGAGCGCGGCTCGCTGACGGACCAACTGCAGACGGTGCAGTACGCCTTCGCCCGCGACTTCCCCAATCTCGCCACGCAGTACGGGACCAGCAACACGACGGTGGAGGACATCAACGTCGGCTACTACGCGGCGGCGTAGCGCCCTCTCCCGCGGGGGAGCCCCGTGCGACGGGGCGCCTCAACCCCGAAACAGGGGTTCACCGCGGGGTGACAGGAGCCACCACAACGCGGAGCCGCACCGCTTCACCTACGATGGCTCCCATGAAGACTCCGGCCCTGACGCTCCTCTGCATCTCCCTCTTCTGTGCTTTCGGCAACGAGTCCGCCGCCGCGGCCCCTCCCGAGCCCTCTTCCGCCGAGGTGCGCTCCGGAATCGAGAGCTATCTCAAGAAGTATCTCCGGGACGACCTGAAGGTCATGTCCGAGGACGACCGCAAATACAGCTATGACACCTTCGACCTGAACAACGACGGCCGGAAGGAAATCTTCGTCGCCCTCATCGGTCCGTACTTCTGTGGCTCTGGCGGCTGCACGCTGCTCATCCTCAATCCCGACTTCACCCTGAATAGCCGCATGACGGTGGTGGGAGACCTTCCGCTCCAGGCCTCCAGCAAGACCACCCATGGATGGAGGGACCTGGTCATCCAGTCCAGGGGTGACCACCTCATGAAGTACAACGGGAAGAAGTACCCCTCCAACCCGTCGATCCAGCCCAAGGTGAAGCTGGAGGATGTGCCAGGCAAGCAGCCCATCCTTGAGGGGGCGTACGACAAGAAGCTGAGTTACTGAGCCAGGCCGCTCCGCCGCGGGCTTTGAGATCAGTTCCCCAGCCGCGTCACCCAGGCGGTGGCCTCATCCGAGGCTGGCGCGGTGGTGCTGCGGCCGAACCGTCCATCCGCATGTCGACAGGCCTGGAGCGCCGCGCGGTGGGCCGCGAGGGAGACGGCGTCGAGGTGTCCGCGCAGTGCCTCCAGCGCGCGGACGGTGTGCTCCACGCGCGGGAGACCGGAAGGGTAGACGGAGAAGCCCCCTCCTGGCTCGGCGCGTGACAGGAGATGGGTCAGACACCGGGCGTGGAGCCCGGCGGCACCGGGAATGCCGCGCTCGGCCGCGGCGCGAAGGAGCTCCTCCGCGTCCAGCTGCTCATGCAGTCCCACCGTCCGCGCACCAATGCCTCCCACGTGGCCCATCGCACCCGACGCCCGCGACATGCCCGAGAGCACCTCCACCACGCCCGCCAGTGCCTCGGGCGCCATCCGCTGGCCGTCGCGCTCGAGCCCGCGCCGGAGGGAGGAGAGGGACACCTCGGCACGATGGAGCCAGGCGCTCACCGCGACGAGCAGGACGGTGACCCCCAGCACGAGCAGCTCATCGAGCCCGGGCCGGAAGGGCCCCAGCCACCGGAGGAGGGCCGCCACCAGGGGAGCGGCGAAGAAGAAGCCTCCCGAGGTGAAGGCGCTGAGCAGGAAGTAGCCCAGGAGCGCTTCGGCCCGGCTCCGGTCGGCATCGAAGGTCCACTCCCAGGGTCCCCCCCGCACGCGGAGGACTCCTTGCACGAGCATGCCTCCACCCACGGGGGAGGGCGTGTTGACGAGGGCCGCCACGAGGATGGCGAGCATGGTGCGAACGGGGCTGCCCGTGAGGGCCCACGCCGAGAAGACACACAGGGACGGCACGCTCAGTCCCGCGAGGATCGCCAGGAGATGGGCTGGATTGCGGCGCGAGGAACTCACACAGGCCTCCACGAGGTGGACTCGAGCCCGGGTTCCACGAGAGGCGCGTGGCGCCGGGCAGTGCATACTCTCACCTGCTTGAGGTGAAGGGGATGTGGGAGACTCCCTTCATGACGCTCCCGACCGCCGTGGAGGGTTTGGGCTTCCAGCTCGGGCGGCTCGCCCAGAGAGGTGCGGCAATGTCCAGGCATTCTGTCGATACTCGCCCCGTGGACACACGGCGGCCCCGGCGCGCGGGTGCGCTGGCGCTGGCGGCGCTGATGCTGGTTACAGCGTGCGCCACGGGGCCCCCATGGGTGGAGGGTTGACGGCTTCCCGTTACCGTCCACCCGTGCCGCACGACTCGCCCGAGCCATGGGCGCTGGAAGCGGAAGCGGAAGCCGAGGACGGGAGCCAGGGAGAGGCTCTCTTTGCCAAGCTGCCCACGGATTTCGCGCCTGTGCAGGTGAGCGACGCTGAGTTTTCGGCAGCCATGACAACGCTTTGGCTTGACATGCCGCTTCGGGTGGCCGCGTCTCGGCCCCCGTTGTATGTGGGCCGTAGGCTGGCGTTGGCTTCCGCGCCCTTGAGTGGCAAAGCGTGGCAGTCAGACCTGGCCCGGTCCTATGGGCAATTTTGCGAGCGGTGCGGCACTCCAGGGGATTGCCTGACGCTGTTTGAAGATGGGCCCCGCATTCAGGATGACGACAAGCGAAGCCTTGCGCTCGCCCTGGCGGTGGGTCCTGCCCTGGAAGGCGTAAGCGCGGAAGTGCGGGCCATGCTCGACCCTACGCGAATGCTCGCGATGATCAGCATTAGCATCACGGTTTATATGGCGCTGCTGCTGGCGCCAGTGCCCGAGCCGATAACAAAGGGCGCGGCCCTGGTGTTTAGTGCCGCCCTGTGGGGTTATCTTGGTTATGAATTCTTTGATTTGCTGCGGGCCTATGCGCAGCTTTACGAAGATGCGCCCCGGGCCTCCACCTTTGCGGAGCTGCGCGAGGTTGGCGAGCGTTTCGGGCGTGTCATCGGCCCCAACAGTGTGCGAATTCTCGTCATCGTGGGGACAGCGGCCATTGGTGAAACGGTGGCCCTTGCATCCAAGGCCCCAATGCTCTCCGGATTTAATCAAGCGTCGGAGAGAGTCGCGACTCGTACCGGGTTGGGCCTGCTGGAGACGGCAACCGGAGCCGAGCGCCTTATTGTCTCTGTGCCAGAGGGGACGATCCGTGTGGTATTGGCGCCTCATGCCGTGGCCATGGCTGCCCGGGGCGCTGGCACTGGGAGTCCTGCCCCAACTCGGGGTAAGCTCCTCCCCAACGGACACAGGGCGTGGGGGTCGTTTAGTGGCTTCAAGTCGGCCATGGGGCCAGCGGGCAAAGGCAAGGAGTGGCACCACCTGGTTGAGCAGACCAAGGGAAACGTTAAGCGATTTGGAAGCGAGGCTATCCACAACACTGAGAATGTCATTGCTCTAGACAAGCCGCTGCACGACGAGGTGAGCGCCTTCTATTCGTCGATCCAGTGGACCGCCACCAAGTCCTCACGTCTGACAGTGAGGCAATGGCTCAGCACTCAATCCTACGAGGCGCAGCGGGAGTTTGCCTTGCTTGCAATTGAGAACATCAAGAATGGGGTGTGGTGATGGAGCTGGGGAGCGTCGTTGAGGACTTCGCCCAAAACGTAGCGGAGCAGACCGACGCGATCATGCGCGGCGATCGTAAGGGCGGGAACAAGTATGCGAAGCGCTACATTGCTGCATACAAGAAGCTACGCGACCACGGCGAGGCGGGGCGGGACGCGCTCGCGGGGCTGCTAACGCATTCGCGCATGGATGTTCGAGTCAACGCGGCGGCCTGTTTGCTCAGCGATAGACCAGAGCAGGCAAAGCCCGTCCTTGAAGAAGCAGCCAAGCGGAAAGGCATGGTCCCCTTTTTGGCGTCTCGCGTTTTGAAATATTGGGACGAGGGTACTTGGAAATTGGATATTGATTAATACTACAAGGTCATCTCAAGTTTTCGCCGAGGGGAGATTTTCCATTGAAGTCCCGTGCGACTCCTCGGGAAGTGACCGAGTCGTATTGGTTATGATCTGCTTTTTCTCCCAATTGTCAGGAAGGCCAGCAGCAGCCGGGGCAACCATTTCTTGTCAGTCATTGACATGTCCTCTCCGAGCGCCGCGCAACTGGACTCCCTGGGCTGATGCAGGGGGTAACACCCGCCCCATGGCAGCGGCGAGCCCACGCCACATCAAGCCACGTGCCTGCGTCCGCGGGGTACTTAGGAGGCGGGTCTCCCTCGGCCCCGCCCCGAGCGCGGCGGCACGCGAGGGGCGCCTGACGCGTCAGGGGTGAGGATGGACGCGTCCGAGGCGGAGCGGCGCCCGGGGCGCAACGTTCACACTGGAATTGCTCTTACCGCCGGTCTCGTGAATGTCGAATTCCCAGAACTGGGAGATCCAAGTAACCAGGGATTTGGTGTATCAAGGGGTTTCCCCTCGTTGTACCCCCCAGAGGAGTCCCCCATGCGCCGTATTGGTTCAGCCCTTCTTGCCGCCAGCCTGTTGGCCGGTTGCGGTGGTTCCGAAGTCGAGCCGTCCTCCCAGCCCCTCGTGCAGCAGCAGGCGCCGCTCACCACCACGGACGTGGACGTGGCCCCGGAGTGCCAGGGCATCCTCGGCTTCGTGAACACGGCGTCCTTCCAGAAGTTGGACGCGTACCTGCCGAGCGACGTCGCCACCAACCTCGTCAACCGGCGCGCGGCGTCGTCGTTCGTGTCCCTGGCGGACGTGTCCTCGGTCGCGCTGGTCGGCCCGGCCCGTCTCCAGCAGCTCGCGGGCGGTGCCCGCACCGAGGGCTTCATCGGCTCCAGCTGCGTGGGCATCATGGACGGCCTCGCGCTCTCCTCCGATGACGCCGCCGCGATCGTCTCCCTGGTGAACACCCTCAGCGACTCCGAGCTGCACGACGTGCTGCCGTACGCGTGGAACGGCGCCGTGAACCTCCTCAACCTGCGCCCGTTCACCTCGGCCCAGGACATCTCCAACGTCGCGGGGATCGGCGACGTCAGCCTGCGCAACATCCGGAACTCGGCCACGCTGAGCCGGCCCTTCGAGGCGCTCGTCAACGCGGTGAACGCGCAGCCGCAGGACAACTACAACGCGACCATGGCCCGTCACTTCGACTGGTGGCAGGTCGTGACGACCAACGGTACCTACCATCAGCCCTCGCTGGAGTGCTTCGGGCTCGAGCCGAGCAGCGTCCCGTATGGCGCCACCGTCCGTCCGTACCTGGCCGACGCCGCCGAAGTGCGGGGCGTGGTCAACGGCGCGGTGTCCGTCGCCAACCGGTTCAATGGGATCCCCAGCGGCGTGATCTCCGCCGGCCTGGCGAACCTCGATGCGCGGACCGCGGGGCGCTCGTTCAAGGGCTGCTACATGAGCTACGCGAACGACCCCTGGAGCGGGCACAGCGTCGCCATCTTCGTGGACACCGTGAACGGCTTCAGCTTGATGACCGATACCTACTGGGCCGAGTGAGCCCAGGGGGTTCCATGCCAGCTCCGCGAGGAGCTGGCCGGCCCGGTTGAGCAGCTCGACGTCCCCATGCAGCACATTCAGGAGCCCGCGTCCGTAAGCATCCGGGCAACCTCCACCCGGCCTGGCGGGCTCATTGAGGCATGGCGCGTGTCAGCAGGTGGCCTACACTGATACAGCCCTCATGTCCGATCTGTTGCGCCGCGCCTCCCTCGCCCTCTTCGAACACTCGCCGGATGCGGTGCTGGTGGTCGATCTCCAGTACCGGCTCATGGAGGCCAACGGGGCCGCGCAACGGCTGTTCGGCGAGCCGGGCGAGGCGCTCCGGGGCAGGCCCGTGTCGGAGCTGCTGCCGGAGTGGACTCCGCCCGAGCCGCTGTCTCCGGAGGAGCCACCCCGGGACGGCGAGTGGGTGTGGCGCGGGTCCGCGGGGTCTCCGCGCCAGGCGCACGTGCTGCGCGTGCGCTGCCTGCCGCTGCCGGAAGGGCGGGTGCTGGTGCTGCGCGACTTGACGGCGCAGGCGGAGGTGGAGGCTTCGCTGCGCCAGCAGAAGGAGTATTACGAGTCGCTGGTGCTCAACAGCCCGGTGGCCATCGTCACCATCAACCTCCGCTTCAACGTGGTGTCCTGGAACCCGGCGGCGGAGTCGTTGTTCGGCTACACGGCCCGCGAGGCCATCGGCCGCAACATCCTGCGGCTGGTGGCCAGTGAGGGGCCCATCAAGGAGGAGGCGGATGTCACCGCTCGCGAGGCGCTCCAGCGCGGGCGCACTCACGTCATCACCCGGCGCCTGCGCAAGGACGGGACGCCCGTCAACGTCGAGCTCCTGGCCCTGCCGGTGACGGTGGATGGCGAGCAGGTGGGCTTCGTCTGCATCTACCACGACATCACCGAGCTGCACCGGCTGCACCAGCAGGAGCTGGCGCACCTGCGCACCATCCAGCACGAGCGCGAGCGGGCGGATCAGCTATTGCTCAACGTCCTGCCCAAGCCCGTGGCGGACCGGCTCCTCCAGGGCCAGCGCATCATCGTGGAGAACTTCCCGGACGTGACGGTGCTGTTCGCCGACCTGGTGGACTTCACCCGCTTCGCCGCCCAGCACACGCCGCCGGACGTGCTGCAGGTGCTGAACATGGTGTTCTCCGTCTTCGATCAGCTCACCGACGATTTCGGGGTGGAGAAGGTGAAGACGATCGGCGACGCGTACATGGCCGTGGGCGGGCTGTCGCTGCCCCGGAGCGATCACGCCGATGCCGTGGCGAGGATGGCGCTCGCCATGCGCACCGAGCTGCTGAGCCTGGGCGAGCTGCTCCAGATTCCCCTGCACCTGCGCATCGGCATCCACTCGGGGCCGGTGATCGCCGGAGTCATCAGCGGCAAGAAGTTCGCCTATGATCTGTGGGGCGACACCGTCAACACCGCGAGCCGGATGGAGTCCCACGGCGTGGTGGATGGCATCCACCTGTCGGAAGCGGTCTACGAGCGGCTCCAGGGCCGCTACCGCTTCCAGGATCAGGGGCTGGTGCACGTGAAGGGCAAGGGGCCCATGCGCACGTACCTGCTGCTCGGCACGGAGTGAGTGGGCCGCCGGACACACGGCCCGGGACGGTCCGCGCTCCGGGCCGGGAACGCGAGGGCTACGCCGCCTTGCGCGCTGACAGCACGCCGCGCAGGCCCTGGTGGGCCGAGCGCAGCATCTCCTCGGTGGTCTTCCAGTCCACGCACGCGTCCGTCACCGAGCAGCCGTAGCGCAGCTGCGAGAGATCGGGGGGGATGGGCTGGTTGCCGGCCTCGAGGAAGCTCTCGACCATGAGGCCCACCACCGAGCGGTTGCCCTCGCGGATCTGATGCACCACGTCGCGCATCACCAGAGGCTGCAGCTCCGGCTTCTTCCAGGAGTTGGAGTGCGAGCAGTCCACCACCACGTTGACGGGCAGCTTCGCCTTGGCGAGCGCCTGCTCGGCGAGCGAGATGGAGACGGTGTCGTAGTTGGGCCGTCCGCCACCGCCGCGCAGCACCAGGTGGCCGTAGGCGTTGCCGCGGGTGCGGATGATCGCCGACGCGCCGTTGTCGTTGAGCCCCAGGAAGCTGTGCGGCCGCGAGGCGGAGAGGATGCCGTTGACGGCGGCCTCCAGCGAGCCGTCCGTGCTGTTCTTGAAGCCCACGGGCGTGGAGAGACCCGAGGCCATCTCGCGATGCGTCTGGGACTCGGCCGTGCGCGCGCCGATGGCCGTCCACGACACGAGGTCGCCGTAGTACTGCGGCGCGATGGGATCCAGGGCCTCGGTGGCCGCCGGCATGCCGAGCTCCGCCACGTCCCGCAGGAAGCGGCGGCCCCGCTCCATGCCTTCCTCGATGTGGAAGGAGTCGTCCATGCGCGGATCGTTGATGAAGCCCTTCCACCCGGTGGAGGTGCGCGGCTTCTCGAAGTACACGCGCATCACCACGTGGATGGTGTCCTGCACCTCGTCGGCCAGCGTGCGCAGCCGGCTCGCGTAGTCCAGGCCCGCCTTGGGATCATGGATGGAGCAGGGGCCGACGATCACGAACAGGCGCGGATCCTTGCGCTCCAGGATGCCCATCAGGGCCCGGCGCCCGGCGAGCACGGACTCGGCGGCCCGCTCGGTCATCGGCACCCGCGTCTTGATCTCCGCGGGGGAGGGCATGTGATCGAAGCCGACGACATTCAGGTTCTCGGTACGTGCGGTCATGGAGCGGTGCCTCGGGCGCGGCTCGGGGGGACCCGAGTCTACCAGGAGAGCGGGCGGGAGAGCGCCGCTACCTGCTCTATCCAGAAGCCCCGGGCCGCGAATTCGATTCCCCGGCCCGGGGTCCACACGCACGGAGACCCGTCAGTACACGTTGTACTTCTTGCGCAGTGCCTCGTGCTCCTCGGCGTTGCGCGAGGGGTGGAGGCGCCGCTCGGCGTCGTGGAGGTAGTACCAGTACTCGCTCGGCTGGGGGGCGAGCGCGGCCTGGAGCGACGCCACCGTGGGAGCTCCAATGGGTCCGGGCGGCAGGCCCTTGTGGTGGCGGCTGTTCCACGGATCCTGCGGGTCGCGCAGGCGCTGGAGGAAGGCCTGCCGGTCATTCCACTCGGCCAACAGGTAGCGGGAGGTGGCGTCCACGCCCAGGGGGAAGCCCTTGTCCACGCGCTTCCAGAGGATGCCGGCCACCAGGGGCCGCTGGGTGGGCATGGGCTCCTCGCGCTCGAGCATGGAGGCCATCACCACCACCTCGTGCAGGCTGCGCCCGCTGCGCACGAGGGCGTCCTTGTTGGGGGTGTAGAAGCGCTCGGCGAAGGTGTCCAGCTGGCGCTGGATGAGCTCCTCCACCTTCACGGCGCCGGGCACCACGCGGTACGTCTCCGGATAGAGGTAGCCCTCGAGCGTGCCCCGGGGCAGGGTGAAGGACGCGGTGTAGCGCTCGGGGTGGCTGGCGGCGGTGATGTAGGCGCCGGGGGTGATGAGGCCGGCCGCGGCGAGCGCCGCATCGGTGTCGCGCAGGCGCCAGCCCTCGATGACGACGAAGGGGACGTCCTCGGGGATGGGGGCACCCTCGAGGGCGGTGGCCAGCTCGGCCATCGTCATGGAGGGGCTCACCGCGTGACGGCCCGCCTTGGGGGCGAAGTGGCCGCGGCGGAAGAGGAGCCAGCGCCAGAGCCGGGCGTCCTTGATGAGGCCCTCCGAGGCGAGCTGGGGCCCCAGGCCGCGCCCGGTGGTGCCCTTGGAGACGGTGAATTCCACGGTGGGGGCGCCCGGCGGGGCGGCGGCGCGTTGGACCTCGCGCTCGGCCCAGAAGAACGTACCGGCAACCCCGCCCACGGCGAGGACGACGACCCCGAGCAAAACCAGAAGGATGCGCTTCATGCGGTGCACAGAGTAGCACCCACGCGAGCCCTCGCAGCCGGGACTTCAGGCGATCATCAACGGTGCAACGGATGGCGGGATACCCTCCAGGCGTCCGTTTTCACTTTCTCCCATCCGCTCCCTCCCCGAGCACCCGCCCGAGGGGGCGGAGCCCTACCCGGTGTCGAACGCGGTGACGTTCGAGCGGGTTCCGAATCCGGTTTCCGGCGGTTCGTGACGGGGGCCTCGCCGGCTTCGCGACACGATGTGGGAGTGGCCGCGCCCCGGTCACGTCTCGAGACGAAGTGGGCTTGTGGCCGCACGCGGGGCGCGGTGGAATCCGGAGGAGGAGGGAGCACCCATGCCCGAATCCCTGAACCGAGAGAAGGCCCGGCGCGCCGCCGCCCACCCGGAGCGTCCCGGAGAGCAGTGCCGTGCCGAGCCCGGACGCTTCGTCCCCGTGATCAATCGCGGCAGATGCGAGGGCAAGAGCGATTGCGTGGAGGTGTGCCCCTACGGCGTCTTCGAGGTCCGCCGCATGGAGGATGCCGACTTCGCCAGGCTGTCGGTGCTCGGTAGATTCAAGAGCATCGTGCACGGGCGGAAGACGGCCTATACGCCAGCGGCGGACCAGTGCCACGCCTGCGGCCTGTGCGTCGTCGCGTGTCCGGAGAAGGCAATCCAGTTGGTCGAGGCCCCGCGCTGAACGAGAATGGGGGGCTTCTTTTCCCCGGAGTCCCCATCTCGATGCGCCGTGCCCTGCTTTCCGCCTTGCTGCTCCTCGCGGCCCTGCCCGCGAGCGCCGCCGAGTCCCTGTCTTCCGCTTGGCCGCGCATCCGCAAGGCCCGCATCCAGCAACTGCTCCCAGTGGCCATGGAGCGGGCGAAGGTGGACGCCTGGGTCGTGCTCTGCCGCGAGAACGACAACGATCCGCTGGCCGCGCACGTCGGCTGTGAGAACGTTGGAGCCCCCGCCGCGTTCCTCTTCCTGAAGCAGAAGGACGGGGTGCGCTCCCTCGCGCTCTCGCCGGCCGGTGAGGCCAAGGCCCTCCAGGACGTGGGCACCCATGACCAGGTGGTTACCCTGGCCCGCGGCGTGGACATCTTCGCCCAGGTGGCCGCGACGCTCGCCGAGGTGAAGCCCCAGCGCATCGCGGTGAACTCCTCGAGCACCCTGACGGTGGCGGACGGGCTGTCGGCCACCCAGCGCGAGCGGCTCGAAGCGGCGCTCTCGCCCGCGCTGCGCCGCCGCCTCACCTCGTCCGAGGAGCTCGTCTACGAGTGGCTGTCGGTGAAGCTCCCCGAGGAGGTGGAGCTCATGCGCCGCGCCGCCGCCGTGACGGCCTCGCTCGAGGAGGAGGCCTACCGCACCGTGGTGCCCGGCACGACACGCGACTCGGACGTGGCGCGCTTCCTCAAGAAGCGCATCGTCGAGCTGGGCGTGGAGGACGGCTGGGCGCCGGATCAGAACCCCAACGTGAACTCCGGCACGGACCGGGGCCACTCGCACGCCACCGACCGCGTCATCCAGCCGGGTGACTTCATCCAGACGGACTTCGGCATCAAGGCCGAGGGCATATGGGTGACGGACATCCAGCGCTTCGCCTACGTGCTCGCCCCGGGCGAGACGCAGCCGCCGAAGGAGGCGCTGGAGAAGTGGGAGAAGTCGAAGAAGGGCAGCCGCGTGGCGCTCGCGGCGCTGAAGCCCGGGGCGCGCGGCTACGACGTGGACAAGGCCCAGCGCGACTGGATGAAGGAAGCGGGCTCGGAGCCGGTGATGTGGGGCACGGGGCATCCCGTGGGCTACTGGGCACACGACGTGGGCCCGGCGCTCTCGGGCGCGCAGTCGGGCAAGCCGCCCGAGGGCAAGGCGCTCCGGCCCATCCGCCCCGGCCAGGTCTTCGCCTTCGACGGCTTCTTCGCGTGGAAGCTCGCGACGCCCGGCGAGACGAAGACGCTCTCCGTCGAGGAGATGGCCGTGGTGACGGAGAAGGGCGCCGAGTACCTCAATCCGCCGCAGGAGCAGCTCATCCTCATCCCCTCGCCAGCGGCGGCGCGGCAGGTCCCGAGCGCGCAGTAGGCCCGCGCGCCTCGTTTCACCTGGAGGGGGTCATGGCTTCCGGGCCAGGCCCCTTCCGGTCGTGAGGTACACGGCGAAGCTGCCCAGCCAGTGTCCGCCCTCGTAGTGCTCGCCCGTCACCGCGCGCAGCCCCGCCTCGCGGTGGAGCTTCGCCGCCGCTTGCAGGGAGCGCAGCCGTTTGTCCGCGGGCGGCAGGCCCGACACGATTCCCTCCAGCATCCACGCCCGGCTCAGGTTCAGGCCGTCCAGGTGCGCGAGCTTGGGATCGCTCGGATCCGTCACGACCGCTGGCTCGAGCCAGGACGTGGAGCCATCGCTGGGGATGTCCGGCAGGAAGCCGCGCAGCCACGTGGCGAAGCGCGCCGGAGGCAGAATGCGCCGCATCAGGTCCGCCTCGGCGAGGCACGGCGAGAGGAAGTCATGTCCCGAGGGCTCATAGTCGAGCGGGCCCCGGCGATCCTTGCCGTAGAAGGTCTCCACCCGCTCCATCAGGAGCTGCTCCATCGCGCGATCCTCCGCCTTCCGCGCCCAGTCCAGCACGAGTCCGAAGGCGAAGGCCGTTTGATCATGCTCACCCACGCGGATGGGCCGCGAGAGCTTCGGGAGCCACTCGCGCAGCCGGTCCGCCGCGCGCGCCTCGAGCGGCTTCAACGTGGCCGACCACTCGCGCGCCTGCGGATCGTCCCACTCCCTCAGCTCCGCCGCGAGCTGGAGCAACCACGCGAGCCCGTAGGGACGCTCGAAGGAGACCCGGCCCGGGCCGCTCAGGTAGCGCACCTCCGCGTCGATGTTGGCGGGCGTCAGGCTCCGGGCCACCGCCTCGCGGGCACGCGCGGCGAAGGGCGCCTCGGGGAAGGTCCGGGCCAGCCTCACCAGCAGCCAGTGCCCGTGCACGGCCGAGTGCCAGTCGTAGCAGCCGTAGAAGGCGGGAGTGAGCTCGCGGGGCGGGCGCGCATCCGCGTCACCGCTCATCACGTGAGCGATCTTGTTCGGGTACTCCTGGTGGACGCAGGTGAGCGCGAGCTCCGCGAAGCGCGTCGCGGCCTCGGCACTGAAGTCCGGGGGTGGGGGAGTGCTGCTGGAGAGCGTGGTCATGAGGAGCACCAGCGGGAACGGGGACATCACCCGGCGACTGTAACAACTCCCGAGGCCCGGCTCCGCGTGACTTCAGCGCGGCTTCGCGCGCGGCACCGTGAAGGAGAAGGTGCTGCCGCGGCCGGGCTCGCTCTCCACCTGGAGCTTGCCTCCGTGCGCCTCGACGATGCCCCGGGCGATGGACAACCCGAGCCCCGCTCCCCGGCGATCCGTCCGGTCCGCCTGCCAGAAGCGATCGAAGATGTGCGCGAGCGACTCGGGGGGGATGCCCGGCCCGGTGTCGCGCACGTGGAAGCGGACCTGCTCGCCCTCCACCCGCACTCCCACCCAGAGAGCGCCTCCGGCCGGAGTGAACTTCAGCGTGTTGCCCATCAGGTTGGAGAAGACCTGGAGGAGCCGGTCCCGATCGGCGAGCACCGCGGGGACCTCTCCCTCGGGCAGATCCAGGTGCATCCGGACCGCCTGGGGACCGGCCGAATCCATGGCCTCGCGCAGGAGGCTGGCCGGAGTCTGGGGGCTCACCTTCATGGACAGCTGACCGGCCTCCATCCGGGCCACGTCCAGCAGATCCTGGATCATCCGGCCCATACGCCGGCTGGCCGAGGCGATGGAGCTCAATGCCTCCTGGCTCTTGGTCTGAAGCTCTCCGCCATGCTTCTGGATCTGCCGCTCGAGCACCTGCGCCCACAGCGAGATGATGTTGAGCGGGCTGCGCAAGTCATGGGCCACGATGCCCAGGACCTCGTCGCGCGCCTTCGTCGCCCGCTGGGCGGACTGGTAGAGCCGGGCGTTCTCCACCGCCAGACTGGCCAGCCGCGCCAGGCCCTTCGCCGACTCCAGATCCGAGAGATCGTAGATGGGCCCGGAGGGCGTCGAGATGAAGACGAGCGCCCCCAGCAGCCGCTCGCCCGCGAGCAGGGGCACTCCCACGATCGAGCGCGGATTCATCCGCCGCAGCATCGCCAGGTGCTCGGGGCGCTGGGTCATGGACTCCAGCGACTCGGGAGTGGCGTGGGGGATGAGCAGCGGCTCGCGCGTCGTCAGCACCTCGCGCGCGAGGAAGGGCTGGCTCATGTCGAGCTGGAAGTCGCGGAAGGCATCGGCCAGCCCCTGCTCCAGGGGGTGACGGTGGGCCACCTCCAACCGGCGCACCTGCTCGCCTTCGGAGAGGTACACGACGCACCAGTCCGCCAGCGACTGCACGGCGAGTTGGGCCACGGAGACGAGCGTCCGCTCATAATCGAGCGAGGAGGAGAGCACTTCGCCCGCCCGCGCGAGGAAGCGGTCCCGCTCCTCCACCTGCTTCTGGAAGGAGACGTCCCGCAGGATGGCCGTCAGCACCGTCTTGCCGCCCACCTGTAGCCGGGAGATGGCGGCCTCGGCGGGAAACTCCTCTCCATTCTTCCTCAGGCCGGAGATGGTCTGGCGCTCCCCCATCCTCCGCGAGGCCGGGGCTCCCCCTCCAAACGTCTGGACGTGTCCGGGGTGGTGGGTCCGGAAGCGCTCCGGGAGGAGCAGCTCGAGCGGCTTGCCGAGCATCTCCTCGGCCCTGTAGCCGAAGATGGACTCCGCTCCGGAGTTGAAGCGGGCGATGCGGCCCTCCTCATCGATGGAGATGATGGCATCCGCGGCCATGGAGACGATGCCCAGGAGGGTCTCGAGCTCCGCCGCGTTCTTGTCCGCGACCGCCTGGGCCGCGCGCCACTGGCGTAGTTTCAAGGAGCTGAATCGACGCATAGGGGGGTGGCGCCCCTATAGCGTAACGGGGAGGACCGATTCCAGGTCATTGACCTCGATCGACAGGTCCGGCGCCGGTGCACCCGAACCGCCCTCCGACAGGAAGCTGCTCTGTGCCTGCATCTCCTCCGGAGAGCCGTAGGTCGCGATCCATCCCATGTCCATGAGGACGTCGAGACCGAGGATGGCCTTGTAGAAGCGAGCGGTGCCCCCCCTCGGGAAGGGGAGGCACTTCGCGTGTGATGAGGCGCGCCGGTGGCGCCGGGGTGTGGCCCGGGCTCAGTTGTCGAGCGCGCCGGCGAGGATCCACGAGCGGATGCGCGTGAGCTCGCCGGGGTGGTCGTCGAAGTAGGCCTCGTTGAGCTGAGGCATCCGGCCGCCGCAGACGGGATTGGGGCTGATCTTCTTCACCACCAGGGAGTCATCGGGCTGGTTGGGCACCACGCGCTTGATCCCGGTGGGGCCACAGGGCAACCCCGCGGCCGCGACGTTGACGAGGGAGGCGTAGGACTTGCCCGTGTCCAGGTTGAGTCCTCCGCGGGTGCCCGTGCTGCTGTTGTGGCAGCCCGTGCACTGCGCGTTCCAGATGGACTGGATGTCCCGGGCGTACTGGGGGACGCCGACCTCCACGATCCTCGTACCCGTCACGGAGTCGGTGCCATCGGACACGGTGACCTTGAGGGTGTAGCTCGTGGGGGCGCTGACGTCGGACGAGCGCCACTGCGCGGTGTTGCCCGTCGCGGTGAGGTTGCCCTGGGCGGCCGGTTCCGTCGTCCAGGAGTAGGTGAGCGTATCTTCATCTGGATCCGTGGCGACGATGGAGAGCTGGATGGTGTCACCGGCGATCACCGAGGCGGAGAGGGGGTTGATCTCCTCCAGGATGGGCTTGCGGTTGAGGGTGGGGACGTTGGCCACTGCCACGTCCACCGTCTGCTGGGCCGAGCCTCCCCTCCCATCCGAGACCGTCACCTGCAGCTTGAAGACCGTGTCGGCCGAGACGGTGGGCGCGGTCCACGTCTGGTTCGCCCCGGTGCCGGTGAAGGTGCCCTTCGGAGCGGCCGGCGTCTGCGTCCAGGAGTAGACGAGCTCCTCCTCATCCGGGTCGCTGGCCGTCACCGCGAGCGTGGTGCTCGCGCGCTCGTCGATGGAGGGCGGCGTGGCGGTCGCCTGGCTGATGCTGGGCGAGCGGTTGGGAGGGGGGGTGGTGAAGGAGATGGGCTCCGACTCGGTGGCGTTGCCCGCCGCGTCGTAGGCCTTGGCGGTGAGCTGGTGGCTGCCCTGAGAGGCCGCGGAGGAGTCCCAGGTGCACGAGAAGGTCGCGCCCGAGCCCCTCATCGTCACATCCGCGCAGGCGAGCTCGCCGGAGACGTAGAACTCCACCTTGGACACCCTGCCGGAGTCGTCGTTCGCGGTGGCCGTCAGCGTGCGCTGGCCGGTGACGCTATCCCCCTCGCTCACGCCTCCCGTCACCTGCACGTCCGTCGGAGGCGTGGTGTCTGGCTCACTGATTGGGCACCCGAGCCCCGCCAGGCTCAGGAGCAGTACCGCGGACAACGACGTCCTCAGGGTCCGCCGGGCGGGCGGGGTCGGCTGAAACGCGTGCATGGCCATCCTCGTTCCCGGGCACCCGGAATGGTGCCCGGAGACGCGGACTATTGCATGCCGCTCAGCCCTGCGGCACCGACCAGGTGCCCGTCCACTCCGTGGGCTTGTCCGGGTGCAGCGAGGTGATCTTGTACGTGCAGTGCTTCTCGCCGCTCGGGTCCGGGCTGTGGATGGTGTAGAGCGGCGACAGCCGCGAGCCGCGCTCGTTGCCGGCGTACTGCACCTCGTACTCCTTGCTGGTGGAGCTCGTGGTCGTGGTCTCGCCGCGCTCCGTCTTGCGCGTGGTGGTGCACTGCGCCTCGAA
>NZ_JBJMQP010000173.1:0-28939 GCF_045802625.1 Hyalangium sp.
AGGAGCAGGAGGGAGCCACCCAGATCATCCGCCACCAGGGAGGCAACCGGCAGATTGCGTTCAACGGGCAGCGCTGGCACGTGCCAGCGAACAGGTCCGTCCGGGACATACCGCCCAGGGATCCAGTGGGAGATGCTCTCCAGGAGGCCGCCCCGCGTTTGGCCAGGAAGTGGAGCCGCAGCGATCTGACTCGTGAACAAAAGGAAGCCATTGGTGAAGCCCTCAAGAAGGGCGAGCACATGAAAGCCAACCTCATGGAGCGCATGTTCCGGGGGCAGTGGGTCGAGAAGATGCTGAGAGACGAATTCCCAGCACTTCGCTGGAGCAAAACCGGCGTTGACGCAGTTGATCCTGCCACAGGGCTCAAGTACGAGGTGCTTTCAGGTACCATCAGTAACATGGAGTTGCACGGGCGGCGGATGGCGGAGGAGTTTTTCCGGCTCATCACGTTTTGAGCGCCTAGAGTGAAAGAGTCCAGGAGTGTCATGATTCAGTTCAGCGACCAAGAGATCGTGAACGAGCTACTCGTTTTAGATAGCGCCACTGAAGTCTATTATCTGGGTCACAATCTGACGCTGAAGAACTGCACCCTCGTCATCAGAGTTCCCGCGCGAGATCTGGTGATCGCGCGGACTCAGCTCATCGACTGCACGATTGAGGTCAAGCGAGTGCTGAAGAACTTCCAATGGCGTTCAGTTCACTTGAAAGGCTGTCGATTCAAGGGCCGCTTTAGCGGCAATGATTTTGGGGAGAGTCCATCCTCTCCAGGAGAGGCAAGCATTGAGGGCTGCGATTTCACTGAGGCGTCCGTAGATGCATCGCGGTTTCTCGGTTGTGACGTCCGCACGTTGCGCTTGCCTCGCTGGCCATGCTTCACCCTCTTCGACCCCGTGCGCAGGTGGCGGGAACTGAGAGCCCTTCCCTGGCCTGGAGATATCGGTGACATCTGCGTGGAAGGCTTCGCGGATGATCCCCCCTCAACCGTGGCCATAACGTACTCAGCGCCAGAACTCGCCAAACGGAGAGGCACCACCCCGGAAGCCATCAAGGCTGTGTTGGAGAAACTGGACGGTGTCTTCTTCTGACGCGCACCCGTCAGTGGCCCTCCTCGGTCCCTCGGCTCCCACCTCCTGCTCTTGAACGTGCCCCAGTCCCTCCTATGCGCGAGAGGTCCGTCTGGATCGCCTCGAACTGCTCCAGGGCCGCCCGCAGGTCGTCCACAATCTCCCCGGCAATGACATCCGGCGCAGGCAGGTTCGCTGAGTCCTCCAAGGACTCGTCCTTGAGCCAGAAGATGTCCAGGCTCACCTTGTCCCGCTGGAGCAGCTCCTCGTACCCGTACGAGCGCCAGCGCCCCTCCGGAGCCTTCTTCTCGGACCACGTCGCCTTGCGCTGGTGCCGGTTCTCCGGCTGGTAGCAGGCCACGAACTCGTCGAGATCCCCCCGCTTCAGCGGGTTCGTCTTCAGCGTGAAGTGCTGGTTCGTGCGCAAGTCGTAGACCCAGAGCTTCTCGGTCCACGGCTTCTCCCGGCCCGGCTTCTTCTCGAAGAACAGCACGTTGGCCTTCACGCCCTGCGCGTAGAAGATGCCCGTCGGCAACCGCAGCAGCGTGTGCACGTCGCACTCGTGGAGCAGCTTGCGGCGAATCGTCTCCCCCGCTCCGCCCTCGAAGAGCACGTTGTCGGGCACCACCACCGCCGCCCGCCCGTTCACCTCCAGCAGCGTCTTGATGTGCTGCACGAAGTTGAGCTGCTTGTTGCTCGTGGAGGCGCAGCCGCAGGGTGGAGGGCAGGAGACTGCGCGGCGCGGGCTTGCCGTTCTCGAGGGGGAGCAGCGGGGGTGGGTTCTGCTCCGGGTCGAGCCACTCGGCCAGTGTCTCGGGCTTGTGGAAGTGGAAGAGGCGGCGGCGGCGGGGTTCCGGATCCAGGCGGTTGGTGAACTGCGTCTCCACGCCCGTGCTCTCGTAGAGGAACGGCAGCGGGGTGGCATGGGCGGGGATGCCGGAGGGCACGCCGCGCGCGTACTTCTCCGACTGCACCTCGATGCCGGTGAGGAGGGTGCCCTCTTTCTTGGCCTCGACGACACCGGCCAGCTTCCCGGCGACGTAGAGGGCATAGTCGGCCTTGCCGTGGCCGCGTGCCAGGGGGAACTCGCGGACGGCCACCCCGAGTCCGGCGGAGAGGTTGAGCTCGGTGAAGTCCTGGACGTGCCAACCCGCGCTCTGGAGCGCAGCGTCAATGTTCTTGCGGGCAGCAGCCTCGGGTGTCGGCATTGGGGCGCCGATTTTCGCTGAAAGCCCCGCCCACGGCGATCGCGAAGTACACACAGGTGGGCTGCCGCCTCAATCCGGCCGGGCGGCTTGCTGGGGGGAGGTAGATCTGACCGGCAGGGTTGATCGGAACAGTTGCGGACTTCTAACCGGTTAGAAGTCTGGATCCGGCGGTGAGGAACTTTCACTGGGTTGAAAGTTTGCATCCAAGCAGTGGTCGCGGACTTCTAACCAGTTAGAAGTCTGGATCCGAGCGGTCGCGGACTTCTAACCAGTTAGAAGTCTGGATCCGAGCGGTCGCGGACTTCTAACCAGTTAGAAGTCTGAATCCAGGCCGCCAGCCTCAATCCGCTATTCTGACCAACCCTGCCGGTCAGATCTACCCCCCAGATCTGACCGGTCAGATCTCCCCTCACCAGAACCACTGCCTGTAAAGACGGGTACTTGGCTATAGCCATGGCTGCCGGAAGTATACTCGCACCTACCTCGCCGCCACCTGGGCACCAAAAAGCGAAGGGCCGAGCGGCTGACTTCAGCGCGCCCGGCCCTGGCTGTTCAACCCCTCCCGCGTGGCGCGGCTACCAGGGGCAGTTGACCACTTCCACCGTGCGCGTCAGCGGCGCGGCGCTGTTGCCGCCGCTGTCCGTCAGCGTGTACGTCACGTTGTACACGCCCTCGACCCAGCCGTTCGGCGCGCCTTCCCAGTGCACCTCGGGGGTGATGTCGCCGTAGCAGGTGTCGAACGCGGTCCAACCCGGCTCCACCCACTGCGTGCCGCACTGGTGCACCATGTGCGTGGGGCCCTTGAGCGCCAGCTGCGGCGGCTTGGTGTCGTTCACCGTCACGCTGCGGATGGCGCTCACCGTCTGGCCCTGCGCATCCCAGGCGATGTACTGCACATTGTAGAGGCCCTCGGCGCACGTGGCCGGACCCGGGCCGGCGGTGTCGTGGCCCGAGTTGTAGTAGTGCACGGTGATGGGCGCGCAGCTGGCGTCATACGCCTGGGCGCCCGGATCCGTCCAAGTGGTCTCGCCGCACTCGAGCGTCATGTCCAGGTCGCCGTTGGTCACCAGCGTGGGCTGGCCCGAGGGGTTCGGCGTGCAGGCGCTGGCGGTGCTGTTGCTGCTGCTGCTGCTGCTGCTGGAGTTGGGGTTGGGGCCGCACATCTGGCTGTTCACGCAAGCCAGCACCGCGTGGCTGCAGCTGCCGTCCGTGTTGCAGATGTCCGTGGTGCAGCTGTTGCCGTCATCGCAGCTGGCGGCGCTGGAGCAGGCGGTGCTCACCACCTGGCCGTTGAGCACCACCGCCGCGCTCTGCAGGTGGTTCTCGATGCAGCAGTCATCCACCTGGGTGATGACCACGCGGTTGATCTCGCCGGACTTCACGTACTCCGCCAGGTTCGCGGTGCCCGAGCCGCCCAGGTACACGTAGCTGCCCGGGATCACCAGGCCGCCCGGATACTTCGAGTTGTAGACCGTCACCCGCGAGCCATCATCCATGCCGTTGAAGGTGATGGTGAACGTCGTCACCGCCACGTTCGAGGGCACCGTCACGAAGGTCTGGAAGTAGGTGAAGTCGCCGTAGGCCAGGCAGGTATTGGGCGCCTGACACACGCGCGAGGGGTAGACGGAAAATCCGACCGTCTCCCCGTTGGGCGCCGCCGTCCAGTCCGGATCCGACGCGGCCGGGACGCTGGCCACGTTGTACTCGCAGTTGTCACCGTGCCGCGACGGGGTGCAGTTGAAGCGGAGCAGGCCCAGCGGGTTGGAGGCCGTCACCTCGTTTCCGTTGTGCATCTGCCACGGGGTGCGGCTCTGGGCCGCGGCGGGCAGCGCGCACAGCGCGACGAGCGCCCCAACTACGCCTCCAAGAACGTTCTTCATCATCAACTCCCCGGACATGCAGGCCAGTAGGCCGGTGGTCTCTGCTCTGCTTGGATACAACAAGAGCGGCAATTGTGCGGATCACTGTACGGAACGTGTTTTGTAGGTCTCAAGGGGCTTAGCAGGTGTTCCTGCTTTTTCCTTTTCCTGAGAAGGGGCGGAGTCCCTACAGCGGCCTACGGCGGCGTCAGGCAGCGGACAGCTCGCAGCGCTCCAGGGCCCATCTCCGCGTGTGCCTGAGGGTAGTAGCGTCGCGAAGGATAGGAGGAAGAACCTAATGCGCGGCGGCGACAAGAAGCGTGTGTTTGGAGGGCTCGACCTGGGTGGGACGAAGATCCAGGCCGTGCTGCTGGACGAGCAGGGCAATGTGCTGAGCCAGGCTCGCCGCGTCACCCCGCAGAAGGGAGGTCCGCCCGCCATCCTCGAGGAGCTGTTCGGCACGCTCCAGGAGGCGGCGCGGATGGTGAAGTTGAAGCCCTCGGAGCTCGCGGGGGTGGGCGTGGGCGCTCCCGGCGCCGTGGATCCGGTGGCGGGCGTGTTGCTGCACGCGGGCAACCTCCCCGGGTGGGACGCTCCCCACCCGCTGGCCGAGGTGCTCTCGAAGAAGCTCAACGTCCCCGTGTTCCTGGGCAATGACGTGCAGGTGGCCGTGGCGGCCGATGCGCGCCTCGGGGCCGGGCGCCCGTATCAGTCGCTGCTGGGCGTGTGGTGGGGCACGGGCGTGGGCGGTGGCATCTACCTGGCCGGGCGGCGCTGGATGGGGCGCGGCGCGGCGGGGGAGATCGGCCACATGGTTGTTCGGCGAGGTGGAGCGCGCTGCTCGTGTGGCCGGCGAGGCTGTATGGAGGCCTACGCGGGCCGGGCGGCGATGGAGCGGCGGGCGCGCAAGGCCGCGGAGCGCGGGGAGAAGACGAAGCTGTTCAGCCTGATGGAGAAGCACGGCAAGGATCGGCTCAGCAGTGGCATCTGGCTGCAAGCGTTGAAGCAGGAGGATGGGCTGGCCGAGCGGCTCATCGCCCGGGCCATCCGGATGCTGGGGGCGGGCGTCGCGTCCGCGGTGAACCTGCTGGATGTGGAGGCGGTGATCATCGGCGGAGGGCTGGGCACGCGGCTGGGCCAGCCGTACGTGGAGCGCATCGCCGAGGCCATGCGGCCCCACCTCTTCGTCCCGCAGCGGCCTCCGGATGTGAGGCTCTCGGAGCTGGGAGATCTCGGGGGGGCCATTGGCGCGGCGCTGTTGGCCCAGCCCTCGCGGGAAGGGCGCTCGGAGGCGCGCGGCTCGACGCGCGCCCATCCCTGAGCCGGGAAGCGGCGCTCCTCAGGCGGCCGGAGCCTCCACGGGGAGCTCGAGCGTGAAGGTGGCGCCCTGGCCCACTCCGGGGCTGGAGCAGGTGAGCCGGCCCTTCATCTCCATGGCGGCCAGGGCGCTGATGTGCAGGCCGAAGCCATGGCCCTCCTTCTTGGTCGTGAAGCCCTGCGAGAACATGCGCGGCAGGTTCTCGGGGGCAATGCCCATGCCGTTGTCAGTCACCTGGATCCGCAGCCGCCCCTCCTCGATGGGCGGGATCGAGATGCGCAGGCGCTTGTCCTGGGTGGTGCTGGCCATCAGCGCGTCGCGGGCGTTGCTCAGCAGGTTGACGAGGATCTGCAGCAACCGGTGCCGGTCGACGAGCTGGGGAGGCACGTCGGCATAGTCGCGCTCGACCTGGATGCCCATGCGCCCGAAGGACAGGGCGTGCAGGCGCAGCGCCTCGTCGATGAGCTGGGGCACGGCGAGCTCCTCCACGGCTCCGGCGGAGCGGGCGTGCTTCTGCTGCATGCTGACGATGGACTTGATGTGCGCGACGCTGTCGCTCAGCGAGCGCATCTCCTTGAGGATGTGCTCGTGCTCTTCCTGGAGCTGGGTGTACAGAGCCGAGAGGTAGGCCGGCAGCTTCCGGCCCGTGGGATCCTCGGTGAGGAACGAGGCCAGCTGGGCGGCGTGCTCCTGCAGCAGGGCCGAGGCCTTGCCCAGCCCGGCGAGGCGGGTCTTGCGCAGCTGTTCCATGACCAGCGTGGTGGAGACGTTGACGCTGTTGAGGGTGTTGCCCACGTTGTGGAGCACCCCCGTGGCGATCTCGGCCATGCCCGCCTGGCGGGAGATGTCCACCAGGGTCCGGTGCATCTCTCCCAGGCGGAGCTCGGCCTCCTTCCGGGTGGTGATGTTGCGGGCGACGATCGTCATGCCTGTGATTCGGCCGCCCTCGCCGTGAATGGGGTGGACGCTGGTGTCGAACGTGAGGCGGACGCCGTGGTGCGTGTAGACCTCCTCGATGCGCTGGTGCTTGCCCTCGAGCACCGCGGCCAGCCGTGGCATCCAGTCCGCGCGCAGCTGGGGATCCGATTCGTGGAAGAGGGACTGCCCCGGTTGGAGCTCCTGGCCAAAGCGGATGCGGTAGGCCTTCTTCGCCGCCGAGTTGGCGGTGATGACCCGGCCCTCCGTATCGAGCGAGGCCATCAAGTCATTGGTGCTCTCGAAGAGGCTGCTGAGCTTGCTCTCGCTGTCGCGAAGGACCGCGAGCGTCTGCTCCAGGGAGTGCTGGGCCTCGCTCCTCGCGGCGCTGTGGAGCGCGCTCAGCCCCCAGGAGCCCAGCAGGGCGATGATGATCGCCCCATAGAGAGGCCAGAAGAATTCGCCCGGAGCCGCGTGAGCGCCCGGCCCGAGATAGCGGTAGGAGAGGGGATAGAGCAGGCCGTCGCCGAGGCACAGGAGCAGGGTGAGGAAGAACCCTCTGCGAGCCCCCATCAGGTACACCGAGATCGCCGGCAGCAGCGTGAGCGCGCCGTGGGTCCCGACGTAGGGAACATCCTTCATGAAGAAGGGGAGGATCATGCAACCGAACGCCAGCGACGCGCACAGGAGCAGGGCCGGGCGCTCGTGAGAGGTGGCATGGCGCATCAGCACGGCCGTCGCCCCATACCCCAGGCCCACCAGGGCCAGGATGATGCTGGTCGCCGAGAACGGGAACATCGCCAGCGCCGTCACGGCGAACAGGAACATGAAGCAGGTGGCCGCGGCCATCACCCGGCTGCGCGCCAGGTCCGACGGCGAGCCCTGGCGAAGCGCTGGCGAGAGCAGCGAGTCCAGCGCCGTCAAGAGCCCGCCGGCCAGCCCCGGCCGTGTCGGGGGCGGCGACGGAAGGCCCGGAGGTTCGGTGCGCGCCTGCTCCGCTTCTGGAACGCCCGTGCGAGTCATGAAGCCCCCTGGGCTGGAGCTCAGCCCCGGCTCAGAAGCGGCCCGAGAGTACCGCGCCTCGAGGACCGCCCGAGACCCGGAGCGAGAGCGCGCTCGAGGATTCGTTCAACCGTCCGTGTAACAACCGGGGCACCGCCACGCCGAACGCCGAGCCCAGCACCGCGCCGGTGATCACGTCCGTGAGGTAGTGCTTGTCCGCCGCCATGCGCAGCAGCGGCACGGTGGTGGCCAGCGGCAGCCCCACCGCCCAGATCCACGCGCGGTTCTTGTACCCGCGCAGCTCGGCCACCGTGCCCGCGGACACCACGAGCGCGAAGGCCAGGTTCGTGTGCCCGCTATAGAAGGAGAGGTTGTTGTCTTCCGGCTTGGCCGTGAGGGGCTTCTGGTCCTCGGGCAGCACGTGGACGAAGGGGCGCTCGCGGCCGGCGGTGAACTTCACCGCCTGATTGAGCACGGAGGCCAGCACCGCCGTCTCGATGATGATGCCCGCGTCCTGAGCGAAGAAGCTCCGCGGCGCGCCGCTGCCCTGGGACAGGGCGTACTGGGTTCCCAGCACGCCCACGGGCAGCACCGCGAAGTCCACCACGTTGCTCCAGGTGTCGGCGTGCTTGCGCTGCTCCTCGGTGGAGCCGGCGAGGCCGCGCCCCCATTTATCCAGGCGGTTGAGCGAGTCCGTCCCATCCGGATTCCGGTCGCACCAGCGGCACGACTCGGGAGCCAGTTGCTTCTTGAGGAGGGCCTCGCTGCCAATCCAGAGCACCCCTCCTACGCCGGTGATGACGCCATCCCGGGTCCAGTCGAACCGGAGCTCATGTGCGATGGGCGCTCCCTCGGCCGAGGGGAGGGCGTCCTGGGGTACGGGGGATGCAGCGAGCAGGGAAGCGAACGCCAGAACACAGGAAGAGGAAAGCACGAAACAAGCATAAGCGGCGGCACCTGGGACGTTCTACACTCCACCTACGGAATGTCTCGTCCCGTCCGCACCCTCCAGGTCTTCCCCGACGCAGGGCGGCGCCAGCAAGTGCTGCGCGCCGCACGGGAAAAGCGCGGCCTGGTGCTCGGATCGGGTTGGCTCACGTGGGACGATTTCGTCAACGCCCTGGGTGGAGCAGGCGAGCTCAATCGACGCCCCTGTCCGGCCTCTACCTCGCGCGTCCTGATGGCCTCGCTGGCGCAGGGGCTGGAGGACACGCCCTTCGGAGACTTCGTCAACGAGCCAGCGTTCGCTCGGGCCGCGCTGGAGCTGGTGCTCGACATGAAGGCGGGCCGGCTCACGCCGCGTGAACTGCAGGACGCCGCGGAGTCTCTCCCGCCCGAGCGCCGCTCCCGAGCGCGGGTGCTGGCGAGCCTGTTTGACGCCTACGAGCGGCGCATGGCCGAGCTGGGGTTGGCGGATCGCGAGGACGTGCTGCGCGGCTCGCGCGAGGCGCTCTTCCGGGGGCAGTGGCCCACGGCGTGGGAGGACGTGGAGTCCATTGTCCTGCACGGTGTGTATGACGTGCGCCCCTCCGGGCTGGGGCTGCTGCTGGCGCTGGCCAGGGTATGCGAGGCGCGGCGGCTCTCCCTTCGGATGGAGACTCCCGTGGGAGGCTCTCCGGTGGCGGACGCGGCGCTGGCCTCGCTCTTCCGAGCCTTCGAGAGCCGGGGCGAGACGGTGGGCCACGTGGATCTCTTCAAGGCGGATCTCACCTTCGAGGCCCGCCCGCTGGCGGAGCTGGGGCGCTACCTCTTCTCGCCGCAGAAGCCCCGCGGCTCGCTGGCGGCCACGGCGGCGGGCCCGCTGCGGATGTGGAGCGTGGGCACGGCGCAGGACGAGGCCCGGCAGCTCGCTCGGGACGTGCGCCGGCTCATCTCGGAAGGCGTGGCGCCGGGCCGCATTGCCATTGCCTGGCGTGAGCCGGGACCCGAGGCGCGGTGGCTGGCCGAGGCGCTGGAGGAGCTGGGCGTGCCGGTGCGCCTGCCCTGGGCCGAGCCGCTCGCGCTGACGGGGCCGGCCCGGCTCGCGCTGGAGCTGCCGCTGCTCGTCGAGGACTCCTTCCCCTTTGGGCGCGTGGCGGAGCTCGTGTCCAGCCGCTACGCCCCCTCGCTGTCTCGAGGCGCTCCCCAGGCCCCCGCGACGCTCTTCACGCTGGCGGCCCTCCGGGACGATCGGCTCGGGGCCCAGCGCGGGCGCGGCGCGTACGACGTGAGGCTGGAGGCGCTGGCGCGGCGGATGGTGCTCGCCAAGGACGAGCAGGCCCACGAGGTGCGGGTGCTGCGCGAGCGGTGCATGCGGCTGATGGAGTGGTGCCGCCGCATCCCCGAGTCGGGCACAGCGCAGGAGCTGCTCGGGGCGTGGTGGCGCGTGGTGCAGCAGCTCGGGTTGCAGGACACGGAGGGGCCGCTGGAGGCGCGCGAGGAGGGCTCGCTGGGAGCGCACGCGCTGGAGGCTCGGGCCCGGGACGATGCCGCGCGCCAGGCATTGCGCCTCCGGGTGGGCGAGCTGGAGCGGGCGCTGAAGAAGGTAGGCGGAGGCCCGAAGCTGTCCCGGAGGCTCTTCGGGCGCTGGCTGGCGGACGTGATGCGCGACATGCACCTGCCCGCGCGGGGGCCGGACTCAGGCGCCGTGGAGGTGCTGGATGTCCGTGAGCTGCCCGGGAGGACGTTTGGCTATCTGTTCCTCGCGGGGATGACGGAGGGCCGCTTCCCTGGCCGCGAGGAGCCTTCCGTGCTGCTCGGGGATGCGGACCGCGCCGAACTCAACAAGCGCTTGGGGCGGGAGGCCTTCCGCCTCACGGGCGGCGAGTTCGAGGACCGCGCGCCGTGGCGGCTCACCGAGGATCGGCTCCTCTTCGCCAGCGCGCTCGTGGTGGCCGAGGAGCGGGTGAGCTTGTCCTTCTCGGTGGCGGGCGCGGGCGGACAGGAGCAGGTGCCCTCCGCGTTCCTGGAAGAGGTGCGGCGGCTGACGGGGATGACGTGGGAGGCGCGCTCGCTGATGGCGGTGCCTCCGCTGGACGACGTGCTCACCGAGGCGGAGCTGCGGCAGCGCGTGGCGCTGGAGACGCTGGCGGATGCGCGGCTGCGCGTCACCGAGCCGGACGTAGCGGAGCCGTTCCTTCGGCGGCGCTTCCAGGAAGAGCCCTGGTTCTCGGCTGCTCGCGAGCTGGCCCAGGTGGAGAAGGAGCGGTTGCACTTCTTCTCGCGCCCCGAGCGCGAGGTGGGCGCCTACACGGGGCTGGTGGATGGGCCGGGGCTGAGCGAGGCCCTGCGAGAGACCTTCCGCTTCGACATTACAAAGCCGCTGTCGGCCTCGGCGCTGGCGAAGTTCGGCAACTGCGGCTTCCAGGGCTTCCTGACGTACGGGCTGAAGGTGACGGAGCCTGAGCAGCCGGGCGAGGAGTTCGACGCACGCGGGCGCGGCACGTTCTGGCACCGCGTGGTGGAAGAGGTGTTCCTGCGGCTCAAGCAGAAGGGGCTGTTGGGCAAGGGGATCGACGAGATCCCCGAGGCGCTGTTGAACGAGTCGCTGGACGAGGCGGTGGCCTACTTCGAGGCGCGCTACCACGTGGGGCACCCGGCGCTGTGGCAGCTCGCGAAGGAGCGGGCGCGGGCGATGGTGCGGCGCATCCTGGCGGACGAGCAGCGGGGCATGCCCTTCGACAGCTACGTGCCGGAGGGCTTCGAGCTGAAGTTCGGTCCCGGCGCGGATGAGGACTCGTGGCAGGACGTGTTCCTCTACTCGGGCCAGGAGGCCATCTACTTCGAGGGCAAGATCGATCGGCTGGACAAGGGCGCGGGGGACGTAGGCGTCATCGACTACAAGTCGGGGCGGCTGGACAAGCGCGCGCTGAAGGAGCGGCTGTTGTCCTCGGACTTCCAGCTCCCGCTGTACCTCTACGCGGCGCGTGCCAGCGGCCACCGGGAGGCGCGGAACGCGGCGTGGTTCTCGCTGCGCACGGGGACGACGATCAGCCTGTCGGAGGTGCTGTCGGACGCCGAGGTCGAGGCCATGCTGTCCACGGATCCGGTGGTGCGCGAGAAGCTGCGGGAGGAGGGCGGGCTGAACCTGGCGAACGCGGTGGAGGGGCTGGTGACCGCGGCGCGCCAGGGGAAGTTCGGGATGCGGCCGAAGGACTGTGGTGGGTGCGGGTATCGGGCGGTGTGCCGCATCTCGGAGCGGAGGGTGGTGGAGGAGAGCGCATGAGTGTGGTGTCGCCCCTGGCGCTGGAGCGCAACCTCGCGCTCATGGCGGGCGCCGGCGCGGGCAAGACGTACAGCCTGGTGACGATGGTGTTGCACCTGTTCGCGGGGGCGCGCGAGGCGGCCGGGCCGCTGAAACCCTCGCGGCTGTGCATGCTCACGTTCACGGACAAGGCGGCCGCGGAGATGCGCTCTCGCACGCGGGCCCGCCTGGATGCGCTCGTGCAGGGCGAGGCAAAGGAGCCCGAGCTGCGCGCCTCGCTGGAGCGGCTGGGGCGTCCGTTTCCCTCGCAGGACATGTGGCGCGCGCTGCGCGAGGATCTGAGCGCGGCCACGGTGGGCACGTTCCACTCGCTCTGCGGACAGCTCCTGCGCCGCGCGCCGCCGGGGCTGGGGATTGATCCGGCCTTCGAGGTGCTCGATGAGCTGGAGGCGTTCGGGCTGGTGCAGGACGTGTGCGAGCGCGTGGTGCTGGACGCGCTGGAGGATGGAGACGCGCTCGTCCGCGAGCTGTGCCAGGAGCTGACGTTCTCGGGCTCGGGGTTCTCGGATGGGCTGGTGGCGTCGCTGCGGCAGGTCTACGGCAAGATGCGCGAGGAGGGCCTGCGCGCGGCCTCCGCGGCGCTGTCGAACGTGGACGAGGCTCGGGCGGAGCTGGAGGCGGTCATCCAGGGGGGGTTGCGGCACTGCGCAACGGCGCGGGAGCTGGATGCCAAGGGCGAGTGGAGCCGGCTGATCGCCGCGTGCGAGCGAGCGCTGAAGGGGATGACGCCGCGCAACCTCTTCGAGGCGGAGCGTCTACCCTCGCTCAAGGCCGCGTTCCTGGCGGATGGCCGCAACTTCGCGAGGCTGAGCAAGGGCGCCGCGGGGCCCCTCCGCTCGCTGTACTGGTTGGTGTTTGGCAAGAGCGACGGCTCGGTGACGCGGCTGGAGGATGCCTTCGCCACCTGGCGGACCGCGCCCTTCGAGGCGGCCTTCCGCGATCTGCTCGGCCGGGTGGAGACGCGCCACGAGGCGGAGTTCCTCCGGCGCAACGTCTTCGACTTCACGGCCCTGCTGGTGAAGGCGCGAGATCTGCTGCGGGACCACCCCAGCTTCCGCCGGCAGGTGCAGGAGCGGATGGGCGCGCTGCTGGTGGACGAGTTCCAGGACACCAACCGCCTGCAACTGGAGCTGGTGCTGCTGCTGGCCGAGCAGCGCGAAGGTGGGCCCAGGCCGGTGCGCTCGGACGAGGAGCTCCGGGCCGTGCTCCCGCTGGAGCCCGCATTCCTGTGCGCGGTGGGCGACCGGAAGCAGTCCATCTACGAGTTCCGCGGCGCGGACGTCTCCGTCTTCACGCTGCTGGCGAACAAGATTGAGTCCGAGGGCGGCGCGAAGGACTTCCTCCGCAACAACCGCCGCTCGGTGCCGGCGCTGCTCGAGTTCTTCAACCGGGCCTTCGCGGGCGTGCTCGTGACGAGCCAGCCGCCTCGGCCCTACGAGGTGGAGTACATCCCAGCCGAGGACGATCTCTCAGCCGTGCGGCGCTCGCTCTCCGAGGAGCCCGCGGTGGAGCGCTTGCTCCCGCAAGAGGCGGACTCCACGGCGGAAGCGCGCAACATGGAGGCCGAGGCCCTGGCCAAACGGCTGCGGGTGATGCTGGCTCCCGGCGCGACGCCGTGCGTGACGGACGATGCCAGCCGCCGCCTGCGCCCCGCCTACGGTGGAGAGGTCGCCATCCTCCTGCGAACCTTCACCTACCTGGAGGTGTACCGGCAGGCGCTCATCCGCCAAGGCGTCCCTCATCGGGTGCTGCGCGGCCGCGGCTTCTACGGCGCCCAGGAGGTGCTGGATCTGGCCTCGCTGCTGGCTCTGCTCTCGGACTCGGATGACACGCTGGCCTTGTCCGCGGTGCTGCGCTCGCCGCTCGTGGGCTTGTCGGACGCGTCGCTCTTCCGGCTGGCCGACGAGAGCGGGCTGACGCTGGCGGGAGTGGTGAAGAAGGATCTGTCCACGTGCGGGCTCCCCGAGCGTGAGCGGGTGCGGCTGGAGCGCTTCCTGGCGGCGCTGCCTTCGCTGCGGCGCGAGAGGGATCGGCTCGGAGTCCGCGCCTTGCTCCAGGTGGCGCTGGAGGTGACGGGCTACCGCGAGGCCATGGCGGGCTCTCCGTACGCGGAGCAGGCCAGCGCCAACATCGACAAGCTGCTGGCGCTCGCGGCTCGGCGAGACGAGCGCGGCACGGGTGGATGCACGGCGTTCGCTCGGGAGCTGCGGCTGCTCGCGGACTCGGATCCCACGGAGGCGCAGGCCGACCTCCTGGACGCTGGAGATCCCCGCGCGGTGCAGATCCTCACCATCCACCGAGCCAAGGGCCTCGAGTGGCCGGTCGTCGTGGTGCCCGCGATGGGAGGCAAGCGGCGCTCCACGAGCGCTCGCGCCCACTTCGAGCGCACCCACGGGCTGGCCCTGAGGCCGTGGCTGCCGGACAGGATGGAGGACTTCCGCTCGTCGCGCTTCGAGCAGGTGAAGGAAGAGCTGAAGGCCCGTGAGTTCGCTGAGTACCGGCGCTTGCTCTACGTGGCGCTCACCCGAGCCCGGGACATGCTCATCCTCTCCGGCTCGGCGGAGCGGGGGGCCTCGGAGTCCTGGTGGATCATGCTCGACGAGCTCCTGGGCGCGGACGCGGCGCTCCGGGCGCGAGTGCATGACGTGGACGTGGAGGCGCTCCCTCCGCCCGCGGATCCGCTGCCGCCGAGCGCTGAGGATCTCTCCGAGGCGGAGGCCCGCGTCGAGGCCGCCGTACAACGCGTCCGCTGGGGGGGCGCCATGCCCGAGCCCGAGGAAGCCATCACTCCGGCGGCGGCGCTCCAGGACTTCATGGCGTGCCCCCGGCGCTACCGCTACGTGCATCAACTGGGGCTGTGCGGAGCGCGGCCGTGGGAGCTGCCCTCTCGGAGCATGCCGCCTTGGATAGAGCCCGAGACCTGGCTGGAGACCCGAGGCTCCGCGCAGCTCGTGCCGCTCCTCCTCCGAGACGTGGATCTGCGCATGGCGCAGGCCTCGGCCTCGGAGCGGCGCGGGCACTTGGAGAAGCTGCTGCGAACCCTGGGCCGCTTCCCGGATGAAGAAGGGATGGAAGAGACGCTGAGCATGGTGGAGCGCTTCCTCGCGTCCCCCTTCGCGCGCAAGCTGGCCTCGAGCCCGGCCGCGAGCATCCACCGCGAGCTGTCCTTCCTGGTGGATCTCCCCTCGGGCCCTTCGCAGGGCCGGACCGCGGTCAGCGGTGAGATGGATCTGCTGTGGGAGACCCCGGATGGCGAGGCGTGGGTCCTGGCCTGGCGTTCCGGGAAGCGCCATCCGCTCGGCGTCGCCGCCTGTGCGCACGAGCTGGTGGTGCAGGGGCTCGCGGCGAGGCGTCTGGTGCGCGACGGAGTCCCTGTCCGGGTGGGCGTGCTCTTCCTCGGCGAGCCCACTCCAGAGCCTGAATTTCTCACCGTCCCCGGAGGGCTGGAGGAGCCCGTGGGCCGTCTGGGAGAGGCCGTGCGAGCCCTCGTCCAGGGGATCCTGCGTAGGCAATGGCCCGGGCGTGAGAGAGCGACCTGCCAGGCACTGCATTGTGGCTTCGCGGAACACTGTCACGCCTCCCCCGGTGCGTGCTAAGGCGGGCTCATGCCGAACGTCGTCGTCGTTGGAGCGCAGTGGGGAGATGAGGGCAAGGGCAAGGTCGTTGACCTGCTCACGGAGCATGCCCAGGTCGTGGTGCGTTTTCAGGGCGGCAACAACGCCGGCCACACCCTGGTGGTGGCCGGGCAGAAGACCGTCCTGCACCTGATCCCCTCGGGCATCCTGCACCCGGGGAAGACCTGCGTCATTGGCAATGGCGTGGTGGTGGATCCGGCGGTGCTCCTGGGGGAGATCGACGGCCTGAAGGCCAAGGGCTTCCTCAAGGATGACTCGCACCTGATCATCTCGGACAACGCGCACATCATCTTCCCGTGGCACAAGCAGCTGGACGCCTTCCGCGAGAAGGCGCGGGGTGGCAGCCCCATCGGCACCACGGGCCGAGGCATCGGCCCCGCGTACGAGGACAAGGTGGCCCGCCGGGGCATCCGCATGAGGGACTTGCTCCAACCCGAGCGCCTGCGCAAGCGCATCGAGGAGCGGCTGCCCGCGGTGCTGGAGGAGCTGCGCGAGCTGTGCCGCCTGGCCAACGAGCCGGTCCCCACGCTGGAGGCGGAGAAGCTCGTCTCGGACTTCTCCGCGCTGGGCGAGCGCCTGCGGCCCCACGTGGGGGATGCCTCGCTCTTTCTGGCCGGGCAGGTGGCCCGCGGCGCGCGCATCCTCTTCGAGGGCGCCCAGGGCACGCTGCTGGACGTGGATCACGGCACCTACCCGTACGTCACCAGCTCCAACTGCGTGGCGGGCAACGCGGCGGTGGGCTCGGGGCTGGGGCCGACCACCATCGACAAGGTGATGGGCATCAGCAAGGCCTACACCACGCGCGTGGGCGGAGGCCCGTTCCCCACCGAGCTGACCGACGCGCTGGGGGATCAGCTGCGCAAGGTGGGCGAGGAGTACGGCGCCACCACGGGCCGCCCGCGGCGCTGCGGCTGGCTGGATGGCGTGGTGCTGCGCTACGCGGTGCGCGTCAACGGCCTGAGCAGCCTGGCGCTGACGAAGATGGATGTGCTCTCGGGGCTCAAGTCGCTCCAGCTCTGCAATGCCTACGAGCTGGACGGCCAGCGCATCACCGAGCTCCCCGGCGACTACGAGGACCTGGAGCGCGTGAAGCCCATCTACGAGACGCTGCCCGGCTGGGACGAGAAGCTGGCCGGGGTGCGGACCTTCGACGAGCTGCCGGAGAACGCCAAGCGCTACGTGCGCCGCGTGGAGGAGATCAGCGGCGTGCAGGTGACCTGCATCTCGGTAGGGGCGGACCGCGGAGAGACGGTGCTGCTGCAGAACCCCTTCCGAAGCTGACGCGAGGGATCCCTCTCGCGCTGCATGGGGGTATTCTGCTACGGCACCCCTCAGTGCCTCGCCCGGGAGCTGCCATGGTGGTTCGCTGCATCCTCATCGGTCTCACGGCCGCGCTGCTGAGCGCGGCCACGCCGCCCGCTCCAGCCACGCCCGCGCCGGAGGCCCCAGCGGCTCCCGCGTTGCAGACCAACCCGAGCCTCTCCATCACCCGCGTCCGAGACGGAGACGCGCTGATGAAGGAGCGCCGGTACCGCGAGGCGACCTTCGCCTACCTGGACGCGACGCACGCGGATCCGGGCAACGTGGAGGCGCTCTTCAAGCTGGGCAACGCGCTGGCGGTGCTCGGCTACTACGCGCAGGCCGTCGAGCGCTGGAGCCGCGTGGCGCAGCTCACCCCGGATGCCACCATTCGCCAGAGCGCGCTGGACAACGTGGCCAAGGCCCAGCCCCGGATTGCCCAGCAGGGGGGCTCTCCCCAGGCGCAGGGCGTGGCTCCGGGCTTCGGGCCCGTGGCGGACACGACTCGCGCCCAGGCGCGCAGGGCCTACGAGCAGGGCGTCCAGCGCATCCAGGCCCGGGACTACTCGGGGGCCTTGCAGAGCCTCACGCAGACCATCCAGCTCGAGCCCACGCTCGCGGTGGCCTACACCGCTCGCGGCAGTGCCTACATTGGGCTGCGGCGCTATGCCGAGGCGGCGGCGGACTACGAATATGCGCTGCGTCTGGCACCGGACGTGGCCTCACCTCTCTATGGGTTGGGAGAGTCCTACCGGATGCTCGGCCGCAACGCCGAGGCGCGCTCCTTCTACGAGCGCTATGCCACCTCCACCGCCCGGGACGTGCGGCCGGACCTCCAGGCCGAGGCCCGCCAGAACGCCGAACGCCTGCGCTGAATATGCAGGTTGTATTCCATGCGGACGGGTGGCGCATGTCACACCCCAGCCTTAGCTTGTCTGCATGGACGGGCGTAATTCCGAAGCGGTGGGCCGGCAGGTCTTTCGTCCTCGGCGTGTCCTCGCGGCGTTGATGGCGGCCGCGGGAGTGCTGTGGGTGACAGTGCTCGTGTATCTGCTTCGCTTCGATGGCGTCCCGTTGAAGACGTTCTTGGCGGTGATCTTCTTCGTCGTCTTCTTCGGCGTGTCGTTGATGTACTACGCGCGCACCCGGATCGTCGTGGACGCGCGAGGCGTCACCTACCGCGGCATGGTGCGCACGCGGCACTACTCCTTCCAGGAGATCCGCAAGGTGGACGTGATGCCGGGCCCGGTGACCGTGTACGCGATTCGCAACACCAGCGGCGGGTTCGTCCACTTCACGAGCATCTTCCAGCACCACCGGCGGCTCGCCGCGTTGCTGGTGGAGCGCGCGGGGCTCCGGCCGATGGCCTCGTGAGCCCTCAGCTCAGCAGGGCGTAGGTGACGAGCACTCCGGCGAGCGCCGTGGCCACGCCCAGCCCGATGAGCCACACCTCTGCCCGAGACATCTCCCGAGCCGGCCCGGCGAGGGAATTCGGGGGAGCGTCCTGTGGCAGGGCAGAGGCTGCGGCGGCCTCAACGGGAGGCGGAGCTTCGGCCAGCGCGGGAGCAGGCGGAGCGGTGTCCTCCACGGCGGCCTGGAAGCGCAGCAGCGTCTGTCCCAGCTCGATCACATTCCCCTCGGCGAGCGGCGTGCGCACCTTCACACGGCGGCCATTGAGGTAGACGCCATTGGGGCTGTCGAGGTCCACCAGGGTGAACGAGGAGCCCTCGCGCAGGATGCGCGCGTGGGAGCGGGAGACGGCGCGGTCGCGCAGGCGGAGGTCCACCTGGGTGCCTCGGCCAAGGTCCGTCTTCGCTTCGGACAGCGGGAAGGTTCGGCCCACGTCCAGGCCGGTGAGACAGGTGAGGGTGGGGGCACGGGAGGGGGGCAGGTCAGCGCCCTCGCTCAGCAGGTGCTTGAGCACGGCTGCGGTGCCCATGCCGCGTGTGCCGCTGTCGGGAGCCTGGAGGACCTTGAGGCGCATCTCCTCGGGCAGGCCCACCACCTCTCCCGGGAGCACCAGCCGAGGCACGCCCGGAGGAACGAGCACCGCGTTCACGGTGAAGGGCCGCACCGCCTCCACGGTCAGGCGCGAGCTCTCGATGCGCAAGGTCAGGAAGGCGGGCGGAAGGGCCTCCAGCCGCACCTGATCCTCGGGGCCTCCCCCGAGCAGGTGCTGGCCTTCGGCGAGCTCAAACGGCGTGGTCGTCCCCAGGTGCTCGAATTCGAAGTGCATGCGAGGGGCCAGAGCAAACTGTGTGCCCTTTCGCGGCGCTGGAAATTCAAGGGGTTGCCGTGCGCGTCCGTCCACGCCCCTTTTGAATCGTCCGCGCGCCTGGACGGCCCTTGTCTAACCAGCATCCGGAGCGGCAGGTGGAGCAGGAGGTGGAACGGGACTCGCTGCTCCTGTCCCTCCGTCCCGCCTTTCCCCAGGCCAGGGATTGGAGGTTCCCTGAGGACCAGCGTCGGGCATGGGTGGGCTCAAGACATCCCTGGGTTCGCCATCAAAGATGCGCCGCAGGATTCGGCCATCAGCGCTGATGGCATATTCCACACCTGAGTCCAGCGATATGAGGTAGCTTAGACCGCAGAAATCCAGGTCTTCGTCAATGCGGACAAAGATGATGTTTCCCTGACGAGTGACTCGATACCGGTGTGCCTCACGCCTGTATAAACAGGGCTGGTCCTTGGTGCTATGCGGGAAGCGGTCATTGGCAGCGATCATGATGGCCTGAAGCGTCGGACCGTCCAACTCATACAACTCCCCTCCCGCGCCAACCTCAAGCGGAGATCGATCAAAGAACTGTGGGAAGGCAACCGTCTTATCGTTCTCGATTGGCACCGAGGGTGGGGATGGAGGCCGCACACAGCCAGCGAGCATGACAGCAAGCCCAACGGGTAGGTTTCTTATCCGCATGGCGCATCCCTCAATCAATACAAGTTCCGGTAGGAATCAGTTTAATTCCAATCGATCTGGAATTGTGTTTCATTGAGCCAGGTAACAGTGCCGGCTTTCTCCTGGAGCCATTGGCCTTGCTCAGCATGCGTCCACTTCACCACTTCCGTTCTTCTTCCCAGGCTGTACTCAAAGAAGCCATCGCATGAGGCAGAGATGGGGTTATGGGAATTCGAGAAGAATGCCACAATCCCAAGCGGGACCTTTCCCTCCTTCGTCTCTGCAAATGCACCATGAATTCTTGCCGCCTTGACAATGCCTGCAATGTCCAGTTTGGAGATGTTGGTGGGGAATTCAGGGTGGTTGTGGACAAGGTATACATATTTGAGGCTGCGCGGCGGATACCGCTTGTCGTCTACGAATGGAGGCAGTCTGCAACGTCGCTCGCCCTGGTTGTCCGGTGGAATCGTTTCGGTGCTCTCCACCAGCATGCTCATCTCATACTTGTCATCTGGAGTGTAGTACACCCAGGCACAGTATTCAGTTGAGACTTGCCAGTACACGCCAAAACTTGTGCCATCCTTGCGGCCAGCGGTTGCGCCTCGTTGTGAGAGAAGCAGAGGGCATGCAGCGAGTAGCGCGTCCCTGCGGGAGTCGAACGGCCCAAAGTGTGGCATTGGGCCTGCGAAACTCATTGGGATCTTCTCGGGGTCAAAGCGCAACACGCCTTCTGGTGGAGGGACAGGTTTGGCTGGAGCGCAACTCGAAGCGATGAGCACGAGTATATACTGTCGGAGTCGCTTTCGATGGAACATAAGAATATTCTATCAGCTCGCTCAATTGGGCTTCTACCCCTTCAATGCGCTCCTTGCCCCTGTCGGTTCTTCCCTTGCTGACGCTGACCCTGATGCTCGCGGCTTGCCGGGACGAGCAGGCCGGCCCGCGCCCGCGCACCCAGAAGCTGCCCCCCGCCGAGCAGACGCAGCTGCACACCCTGGACGCCGCGCCGCCAGAGCTCACGTTCCGCAGCGGGGCCACCTTCGGAGGCGGTGCGGTGGTCTATCTGGGCTCCCGAGTCACTCCCGCCCAGGCGGCTTCCGGCCAGCCGGTGACGCTCTCGCACTACTTCCAGGCGCTGCGCCCGCCTCCGCAGGACTTCAAGTTCTTCGTCCACATCATCGATCCGGCCAGCGGGCAGCTCCTGATGAACGCCGACCACGACTTCCAGAATGGCCTGGCTCCGCTGGCCATGTGGCCCGTGGGCAAGGTGCTCGAGGACACGCACACCATTCCCATGCCTGGGAGCCCCGCGCGGGTGGTGCTCGGCTTCTGGCGAGGCGACGAGCGGCTCCCGGTGGATGATCCACGCGCCCACGATGGCTCGAACCGCATGCTGGGGCCCACGCTCGGCTCGGAGCCCGAGCTGCCCGAGTACAAGGTCCACCGCGCGAAGAAGCCGCCCGTGATTGACGGATCCCTGGAGGACGAGGCGTGGAAGGACGCCACGCCAGTGGTGCTGCACGGCAGCCTCGACGGCCGGCCCGTGGCCCTGCGCACCGAGGCCCGGTTGCTCTACGACGACGCGAACCTCTACGTCTCCTTCGACGCGGAGGATCCGGACGTCTGGGGCGCGCTGCTCAAGCGGGATGATCCCATCTACAACGAGGACGTGGTGGAGATCTTCCTCGACGCCAACGCGGACGGGAAGACATACAACGAGTTGGAGGTCTCCCCGCACAACGTCATCTTCGACGCCTACTTCCCCGCGCGGCGGCAGGGGATGGACACGAGCTGGGACTCGGGGATGAAGACGGCGGTGAAGGTGCACGGGACGATCGACAACCCCGCCGATCGCGACGAGCGCTGGACGGTGGAGCTGCAGATCCCCATCGCGCGGCTGGCCGAGGTGCCGAACATTCCGCCGAAGAAGGGCGACCGGTGGCGCTTCAACCTGTACCGGCTGGATCACCTCGAGCGGCACAAGGTGGTGGAGGGCCAGGCCTTCTCGCCCACCTTCGTGCCGGACTTCCACGCCCTGCCGCGCTTTGGCTGGCTCACCTTCGACTAGCCCGCAGCAAGCCGGCCGCTACGCGTGCGGGGTGATCTCCCACGGAGCGTCCGCGACGGAGCGTTCGGCGGGGTCGCCCAGGAAGCGGAGGAAGCCGCGAGCCTCCAGGGTGTCGACGAGCTCCTCGGCCTCCAGTGCGGAGAACCCCTTCGTCTCCACGAGCCAGTCGCGCATGAGCGACTTGCCGCGCAGGTAGCCGACTGCCTCGCCATGTCCAAGTGCGGACTTGAGGTCCGCGGTGAGCTGCCTCAGGTCGAGATCGTCCGAGATCATCCCCTCAAGGCTGGGGACGGTGGGCGACAGGGGCAACGGTGGAGCCGGGCTGCATCTCCTCGCGCGGCAGGTAGCCGTGCAGGCGGACATCCCTCCCATCGCTCTCGAGGGTGACTGCACCGTCCACATCCGTACGGAAGCACTCGGTGCCGAGGGCGCGGTAGCGCTCGATGATCTCCGGGTGGGGGAAGCCGAACCGGTTGCGGCGCCCCACGCAGAAGACGACGAACCGGGGGCGGGTCTTGGCCAGGAAGGGCTCGGTGGAGGACGTTCGAGAGCCGTGGTGGGGCGCCTTGAGCACCGTGACGGGACCCAGGCGATCGAGCATCACCTCCTCCCCGGCCTCCTCGACATCTCCGGCCAGCAGCACGGTCACATCGCCGTGGCGCACGAGGACCACCACGCTGCGATCATTCACGCCTTCGAGCAGCTCGCGATCCTCGGGGAGGGGTGGCGCGAGCACCTGCAGGGTGGCCTCGCCGAGCGTGAACGAAGGCCAGCCCACCTGGACCTCCTCGACCTTCGCGCCCGCCGCGGCGGCGATCAGCTTCCGGGACAAGTCACCATCCGTACTGCCCGCGGGCAGCCACAGCCGCTCGGTGTGTACCTGCGCCAGCGTGGAGATCATCCCCAGCGCATGATCTGGATGGGGATGGGAGAGCACGGCGAGATCAAACCGATTGATGTGCTCGTGATCGAGGAAGGGAAGGACGAAGCGGGTGCCGGTGTCGCCGCCTCCAGGCACACCGCCACCGTCCACGAGCGCGTAGTGCCCGCGTGAGCTGAGGACCGCCGAGTCTCCCTGGCCCACGGAGAGGAACGTGATGCGCAGGGGAGGCTGGGGCGCGAGCACTGGCGCCAGGAGGGCAATCGTCAAGGCCGCGGGCGAGAGCAGCACTCCGAAGCGCCAGCGTCCCACCCCCAGCGCCCAGGCCGCGAGCCCGGCGGCGTACATGGCCGTGAGCCCCGCGCCGAACGTGGGCAGCTTCACGGTGGCGAACGGCACCGCGGCGAAGAAGCGGGTGAGGATCAGCAACAGCTCCGAGACCCAGGCGCCACCCCACAGCACGGGAGTGGCCAGCCACGGTGAGACGGTGAAGATCGCCGCGCCGCCAGCGGCGAACCCCGTGAGCAGCCCGCACAGGGGCATGCAGACGATGTTGGAGACGAGCCCCGCGAGGCTGGCGCGGCCAAAAGCGCTGGCCACGAGGGGCACGCTGGCCAGCGTGGCCGAGGCGCTCGCGCAGAAGGTCTCGAGGATGGTCTCCCGAGTCTGTCCCAGCCATCGCCTCACCCGCCGCTCCTCTTTCGGATCTGGCGGCTCGATGGGGATGGCCCCTCGCAGTGCGGGCGTGAGCAGCAGCAAGCTCAGCACCGCCAGGAAGGAGAGCTGCAGCGACAGATCCACGACACTGGAAGGAGTCCAGATGACGAGCACGATCGCCGCGGCGGCCAGGCTGTTGAGCCCATCCGATCGCCGCCACAGCGCGAGCCCCAGCAGCACCACCGAGGCCATCACCGCCGAGCGCACCGCCGGAGGCTGGTTGCCCGTGAAGACGACGTAGGCCCAGACAAAGGGCACGGAAGCAGGCGCCGCCAGCCGGCGCGCCTCCAACCCTCGGAAGCGCCCGCCCAGCCGGACCAGCACCTTGCGCAGCAGCGCCAGCGTCATCAGCGCCAGCGCCGCCACATGCAGCCCGCTCACGCTCAGCACATGGGCCAGCCCGCTGCGAGAGAATGCCTCCTCCAGCGAGTCATCGAGCGCGGCGCGCTGCCCCGCGGCGAGCGTGAGGAAGAACGCCGCCGCATCCTCGGAGGGCGCCAGGCGCCGCACCGCCACCGACAGCCCATCCTGGGTGCGCGCCACATACTGTCGCCACGCGGGAGCCGCCGACAGCACCAGGAGCCGCCCCGCCACGGCGCTGCCGGAGAACGCGACTGCCTGGCGCTGCCGGACCGCCGTGAAGTTCTTCTCGCCCGGGTTGCTGGGAGGCTCCAGCGGTTGGAGCTTCGCCTCCACCCGGACACGTTGCCCCGGCAGCAGCGAGGGTGTGCCACCATGGAGGTAGAGGCTCGCGCGGAAGTGGGCCGGCACCGCGGAGGAGGCCTCCACTCCCGCCCGGGCCACGGCCAGCAGGACGCGCGTGGAATCCTCGAAAGGGTCCACGCGCTCGAGCTCCCCCTCGAGCACCGCGGCTCCGCCCTCGGCCAGCTCCTCGGGCACTTCCACCCGAGACTCGAACCCCGCCAACCCCAGGCCCGTGAGCCCCAGCGCGAGCAGCAGCGCCAGGTGCGCACCAGGCAGCCGAGCGAGCGCAAGCACGGCCGTACTCAGGAGAGCCGCGAGGATCAGGAATTTCCCGCTGAGAGGGCTCGTTCCCTCGGCGTGCGCAGCCGCGCCGAGCAGTACCGCTAATGCAGGAAAGAAAAGCGGGCGCGCCCCAAGGTCGCGCCACAGAAAACGATCCACACCCCACCTCGCCCGTCCTATCACCGGCACCCCACCCACAGAGAAGGGCGGGGCGCATGAAATCCGACACGGTAGTTCGAGCGTTTTGAGGCGGTCAAGATCTCCGGAGCAGTTCTGTTGCCGGAATATGTGGTTTGTGGTAGTAGTGCCGAGCTTCCGTCGTAGGCCGGAGCCGGATCATTCAAGGAGGCGGTAACGAGTGCAGACCAGCTTCAAGACTGGTGACAAGGCGGTTTACCCGGGGCAGGGCGTGGGAGAGGTGATGGGCATCGAGCACACCGAGGTTGCCGGGCAGCGCCAGTCGTTCTACGTGCTGCGCATCCTGGAGAACGGGATGCGGATCATGATCCCGATCAACAAGGTCGGATCGGTGGGCCTCCGCGAGATCATCAGCGAGGAGGACGTCAAGCAGGTCTACTCCATCCTCAAGGAGAAGGACATCTCGGTCGACTCGACGACCTGGAACCGCCGCTATCGCGAGTACATGGAGAAGATCAAGACGGGCTCCGTCTTCGAGATCGCCGAGGTGCTGCGCGATCTCTACCTCCTGAAGGGCGACAAGGATCTCTCCTTTGGTGAGCGCAAGATGCTGGACACGGCGCGCTCGCTGCTGATCAAGGAGCTGTCGCTGGCCAAGGACTGCTCCGAGGAAGAGATCGAGTCGGACCTGAAGAAGATCTTCAACATCACCGCCTAGCACTGGCTGCGCCGCTGGCGCATGCTCGGCCCCGGGCTCCCCAGAGGAACCCGGGGCTTTTTCATGTCCGAAGAACAGCTCGTCCGGGAGGAGCGGGAGCGGCGCATCGCCGAGCTGGAGTCCCGGCTGGCGCGGCGGCCGCGCAGCCCGCTGAGGGCGCCGGTGTCGCTGGTGGCCATCGGGGTGGCGGCGGCGCTGCTGGTGATGCAGTGGCGCGAGGTGCGGTACTTCTTCTCGCCTCGGGAGCCGCTGTCGCTGGGCGCGGAGGGGGACTACCGCTACCCGGAGCTGGTCTCCAATCGCTACGTCCAGCTGCATGGCCTCCCGACGGCCTCTGGCGCCTATGAGCGGGAAGGGGAGGCGGTGTTCGTCCTGGTGGGGCTGAGGGAGACGCCCTTCGTGGTGCGCCGCCCGGCGTTGCCGGGGGAGGAGTGGGCCCCGGGCCGCAAGCCTCCGCAGCCGAACCAGCGGCCCTTCGCGGTGAGGGGGCGGCTGCTCGCCGAGGAGGACGCGTCACGCTACCGCGATGCCTTCGAGCTCCTGCGCTCGAAGGGCGAGGTGCAGCCGCTTCAGGGACGGTTGTGGATCGTGATCGAGGGACAGCGGCCGGGAGAGGACTTCGGGCGGCTGGCGGTGGCGCTGCTGCTGGTGTTCATCATCGCCATCAACGGCTGGTTCCTGGCCCGTGGGGTGAGCGCTACTTCTTTCCGCCGAGCTGCTGCAGCTCCGACTTCGCCACGGCGTTGGACGGGTCGTACTTGAGCGCCATCTCGAAGGACTCGCGGGCCGCGTCCCGGGTGCCCGTCTTCGCCTGCTGCTGTCCGGTCTGCGTGTAGAGCTTCCCGAGCTGCTTGCGCAGGTTGCGGCCCTGGACACTCCAGCCCTGCGACAGCTCCTGATCCACCATGACGGCGATGGCGAAGTGCTGGATCGCCCCGGCGGTATCCTGGGCCTTCAAGGCCTGCTCACCCGCCGACTGCTCGCTCTGGAACTGGGCGATCTTCGTGGCTGTCGGCTCAACCCGCCCCTCGCGCGCCAGGCTCAACGCGCCGTCCACGTCTCCCTTCTCGTAGCGGCTGCGGACGTCGGCGGGGTCTACGGCGGCCACAGGAGCCTTCTCGGCGGCGCGCGGAGCTTCGCTCTCGGGCTCTTGCAACTGGGGGGAGCCCTTGGCGCTCTTGGCGCTCAACTTGCGCGACGCGATGGCCTTCGCCTTCAGGGTGCTGGCTCGTGGGCCTGAGGACTTGTGCCCCGAGGGCGTGGCCTCCTCCGCCTTGGGCTGGAGGGGCTTGAGGGCGCGAGGAGACTCCTCTTCCGCCTCCGCCGCGGGCTTGTGCTCCTCTTCCGAGGCCGGAGGCGGCGGGACATAGGCCTCCTCCGCCTTCTGCTCGGGAGTCTTCGTGGCGGGCGGGGCGCTCTGAGCGCCTGTGGGTGCCGCTGGGCGCGGCGAGCTCGAGAACTTCAAGAAGGCCACGGTCAGCAGGGCCGCCACGGCCGAGCCCACCGCCGCGGCCACGAGCACCACGCGCGTGAGGCTCGGGCCCTTCCGGGCAGGCGCTCGGACGGGGACCTCCACCTGGGGCACCTTGTCCGAGGAGACTCCCGGGCCCCTCAGCTTCAGCACCGCGTTGCCCAGGGCGATCTCGTCACCCACCTGGATCTCCTGATCCGAGGTGACCTTCAGCCGGTTGACGAAGGTGAAGTTCTGGCTGCCCAGATCGCGCAGGACGAAGCGCTCGGCCTGGCGCATGAGCTGCGCGTGGCGGCGGCTGATGGACGGGTGCTGGAGCCGCAAGTCACACGCGGACGCCCGGCCAATCACGAGCGGCCCCTGCTTCACCGGGATGAGCTGTCCGGCCCCGGGGCCCTTCTCCACATAGAGGAACACGGGCGCGTAGCCCGGATCCGAGTACTCGTTCGGATCGAACCGCGTGGCCAGCTCGCGATCCTTGGTGCCGTCGCGCGGGCCTCGGGGGCTGCGGGCGTTGCGGCGCGGTCCGGCGGGGTACTGCGGAACTCGCTGCGGACGGGGATCATCCTCCTGCAGCGGCGCCACCTCGTCGTCGTCGAAGGGCAGCTCCACGTCCTCCTTCTTGGACGCCGCCACGCCCGGGGGGCGGGGAGGGCGCGGCGGGCGTTTGGGGTTGGAGGGAGCCATACCTGACACCATTGTCCCAGAAAGGTGGCTGACTCTGCCACATTCAGGTGCTTAGAGTGGATCCGTCCGTTGACTGATGGGAGGAACACCCGCCGTGGCTCAGCCGTCGATCATGCTCTTCAACACGCTGACGATGCAGAAGGAACCGCTGGTTCCACTCGAGCCAGGGGCCGTTCGCATCTACGTCTGCGGCCCCACCGTCTATAGCTATATTCATGTAGGCAATGCTCGCACTTTCACCTCCTTCGATGTGGTGGTGAGGTACCTGCGATACCGGGGCTACCGGGTGACGTACGTCCGCAACTACACGGATGTGGACGACAAGATCATCAAGGCGGCGCACGAGACGGGCGAGGAGCCGGTGGCGCTGGCCGCGCGCTTCGTGGAGGCGTTCCGGGAGGATGCTCGGGCGCTGCACATGAAGGAGCCGGACGTCTCGCCGAAGGTGAGCGAGCACCTGGCGGAGATCCTCCGCATCATCGAGAAGCTGGTGGAGAAGGGCGTGGCGTACGAGTCCCAGGGGGACGTGTACTTCGCGGTGAGCCGCTATCCCGAGTACGCCAAGCTGTCCAAGCGCAACCTGGACGACTTGCGCGCGGGCGAGCGCGTGCAGCCGGGCGAGCAGAAGCACGAGCCGCTGGACTTCGCGCTCTGGAAGGCGGCCAAGCCGGGCGAGCCGGCGTGGGACAGCCCGTGGGGCAAGGGGCGGCCGGGCTGGCACATCGAGTGCTCGGCGATGAGCGCGCGCTACCTGGGCGAGTCGTTCGACATCCATGGGGGCGCGCTGGATCTGATCTTCCCGCACCACGAGAACGAGATCGCCCAGAGCGAGGCGGCCAGCGGCAAGCCGTTCTCGAAGTACTGGATGCACTGCGGCTTCCTGGACATGGAAGGCGCGAAGATGTCCAAGTCGCTGGGCAACGTGGTGCGGCTGCGCGACGCGCTGGCGAAGGTGGACGCCGAGGCGCTGCGCTTCTTCTTCCTGTCCACGCACTACCGGCACCCGCTGGGCTTCTCGGACAAGGCGATCGCGGACGCCGAGCAGCGCATGGAGTACTTCTACGAGACGCTGCGCAAGGTGAGCGAGCGCGTGGAGGGCAAGGACTTCGGCAAGGGGCCGGTGCATGGCGAGCCGGAGCGCTTCCTGCGCGAGTTCGAGGCGGCGATGGACGACGACTTCAACTTCGCCGGAGCGCTGGGAGGGCTGTCGGGCCTGTTTACGTTGATGAACGAGCTGGTGGACAAGCCGCCGGTGAAGGACAAGGCCCTGATGGGGCGCACGCTCCAGGCGCTGCTGGACGTGGTGCGCAAGGTGTCCGGCGTGCTGGGGCTGTTCGAGGATGAGCCGGGGCAGTGGCTCCTGCGCCGGCGAGAGCGGGCCGTGCGCGAGCGCGGCATCGACGTGGCGGAGGTGGAGCGGCTCATCGCCCAGCGCAACGAGGCGCGCAAGGCGAAGAACTTCGCCGAGGCGGACCGGCTGCGCACGGAGCTGAAGACGAAGGGCGTGGAGATCATGGACACGGCAGGCGGCACCACGTGGAAGGTGGCGCCGCCGGCCACCGAGCCGGCATGACCGGGCAGGGGACCCACCTCGCGGCCGCTTCCTCGGGCCACGATTGGGCCTGCTGAGGAGCGGAGCTTCATGTTAGGGCTCTGCCTCATGAAGCGCCTGCTGGCCCTGCTCTTCATCTCTACCGCTCTGCCCGTCCTCGCGCAGGGCGTGCCGCTCACCACTCCCGCGGAGAAGGCCGCTTCACAGGCGATCGACGCCAACCTTCTGCGCGGCCACGTGCGCTTCCTCGCGCATGATCTGCTCGAGGGGCGCGGGCCCGGC